>JBHADY010000272.1:0-4394 GCA_041855325.1 Ignavibacteriota bacterium | reverse complement strand
CTATGGAGCATGCTATTCTCGCTAAAAGCAAAGAATACGATAGCAAGCACAAACAAAGCGAGAACTTTATTTTTCATATTAGTTATTCTTCGAGTTAATTGCTAATAATATCTCATCGAAGTCAGAATCTTCGATTTCATACTTTTTATTGCAGAACTGGCACACCAATTCATTATGCTTATCTGCCTGCATAGACTTAATTTCCTCCTCGCCGAGAGTGATTAACTTAGACTTAAATAAGTCCTTGCTGCAACGACAGAAGAAGTCCAAACGCGTGCTTTTCACTAAGTCGAAGTTAAATGGCAGCACCTCTTTCAGTATTTGGTCTGGTCTCATCTTTGCATCTAAGTAGTCAGTGATTGGCTTTGCTTTAAGCATTGCGTTCTTCACGTGTTCTATGTCTGAATCACTTGCTCCCGGCATTGCCTGCACTATGATACCACCAGATTGACTAATCTTCCCTTCTTCATCTACTTTAGCATCTAATAGCACGAAGGAAGGAATCTGCTCGGACATCTGCAAGTATTCTTCGAATATCTGATTCAACTCATCAGATTTCACTTCTACTATACCGGAAATAGGCTCTATCTTGCCATAAAGTATGCGAGTAACTTTTAATATGCCGCTATCCTGCAATATGCCAGTATCAGAATATCCACTTGCGAAGCCACGAATCTCGCCTATAGACATAGATTCAGCATATAGTTTGCCTATCTTATTATAGTTATATAAATCAACTATCACGCGTTCCTCGCCCTTATGGAAAGCAGCTAATAAGCTGGCAAAGCACATAACTTTAGAGTGAGGAAGGGCGAGCTCAGCCGGATATTTATGATTATCCTGAGCTTGCTTAGCAGAAGTAGTATTTTTAATAGCCACGGCGCGGAATAAACCATCTTGCGAAAGCACACGCACAGCTCTATCGCTTAAATTTATTGTTTCTACATCAAGTTTAGTATTCATATTTCAGTATTTTTTTATATATTTGTATTTTTATATATTTGTATTAATTAAATATACTCACTATAATTGACACATTTGCGACAATTATAAGAACGGCAAAGATACGAACTTTTTTTTTAATTTATGGCAACAATACTTAAATCTACAAAAAAAGAGAGAATTGGCTGGTACATTTATGACTGGGCGAACTCTGCCTTCTCTACCACTGTGGTTACAGTGTTTATGGGTCCTTACCTCAGCCAAATTGCCTCCAACGCAGCGACAGATGGTTACGTATATCCCTTCGGCATAAAGATATTCGTCGAAGCCCTTTATCCGTATATTGTTTCTCTTTCTGTAGCTCTGCAGGTATTGCTATTGCCATTCATAGGCGCGATAATCGACCAATACGGTTACAAGAAGCAAATGCTCGCTTTCTTTGCAATTCTTGGCTCGCTGGCTACTATCGCCCTCTTTAATCTTCAAGGTACTAACTACATTTACGGCTCTCTTATGTTCCTCATAGCCAACCTCTCCTTTGGTGCGTCTATGGTGGCATATAACTCCTTCCTTGCAGATATAGCCGAAGAAAAGTGGCGAGATAAAGTCTCATCTATAGGCTGGGGTATCGGTTACTTGGGCGGAGGCTTGCTCCTGCTTATTAACCTCATAATGTTCTCTTACGCAGACTCCCTATTCTCTGGAAATCCCAAAGAAATGGCGGTGCGCGTATCGCTTGCATCGGCTGGTGTGTGGTGGCTACTCTTCTCTTTCTTCCCTCTCCACAGGCTGAAGAATAGACAATTAGTAAATAGTCCAGAGAAGAAAAACCTGTTCTCTAACCTGAATCAACTAATCAGAACGATAAAAGGACTAAAGCATAATAAGAATATACTATACTTTATTTTGGCATTCCTATTCTATAATGAAGGCGTGCAAGCCGTGGTGGTCATGTCAGCGCAGTTCGCTCAAAGAGAGCTGGGGCTCAGTTCTGATACCGTGATAATAGCTATATTAATGGTGCAATTTGTTGCCTTTTTCGGGGCGATTTCATTCGTGAATGTAGCGAGAGAACTGGGCGCTAAACAAACTATATTTATGCTTATAGGACTATGGATAGCAGCCATACTCTTTGCATACTTCTTCCTCGATACAGTGGAAGAGTTCTTCCTCTTGGGGACGCTAATAGCACTTGGAATGGGCGGAATTCAATCACTTTCCCGCTCTTTATTCTCTAAGTTAGTGCCGCACAGCCGTCAGGGAGAGTTCTTCGGTATATATGAGTTAAGCGAGAAAGGCTCCTCCTTATTGGGACCTATGGCTTTCGCTCTGGCTATGGAATTTACGCATAGCTATAGATTCGGAATATTATCGCTTGCTATATTCTTCATAATTGGTTTTATATTCCTAAAATTTGTGAAAACTAATGAGTCCGAAGCTTGAAACTATTAGAACACAAAAATAAAATTTCGTGGTCGCTGGCAGATAAGAGCCTATTCGCTATATTCGCCCTCGTTACTATTATGCAAGTTAATGCCACTACGCCAGAGGTTTGGGGTATTTTCGCAGTTTTGCTCGGACTTAACAACGCTATCCTCACCATTAGCGATGCCGTAGCCTTAGTTAATATCCTGCAGTTCGGCATTAACGAAGATGACGCCCCACGCGTGAATCTATTCGCCTTACTTCTGCACAGCGGGATAGTCCTAATCCTGCCTATACTTCTCTTTTTGTTGAAAGATATTATCGCAGCGCAGTTCTATAATCCAGAAGATATGGTTCTGGTGCTATCAATTTTGCCTATATTTAACCTCTCCGCACTCGTCCGGTACTACTGCCTGAAGTTCATATATAAGTACTCGCTGATGAATAGGCTATTCTTCATCAATTTAGCTTATTTCTTCCCAATTACAGTATTTACTATACTTGCTAAGTATTATTACTACATAGACCTTAGCTTTAGTGATTTTGTTTATATGTATATATTCGGGAATGTTATTAGTTCTATCGTAGCTTTGGCTCTCACATTTAAGAAAATCAAGATTGGCAAAAAAGGCAATGTGGGCTTCAAGGAAATGATGAACTTCTCCGTGCCACTGCTGTTCACTCAGTTCTTCCACTCTCTGCCTAAGCAATTGGACTCCGTTTTCATCCTCCTCTTCTTCGACAAAGGCATAAACGGCATTTACAACACAGCGAAGACCTTTTTCCGTGTGTTCGAGGAATCGCTCAATGCGGCGCAGGGTTTGCTATACCCCGCTTTCATTAGGCGCATTAACAAGGTCGACATCCCCGGACTGAAGAATATGATCAGCAAGGCGACTTCCTTAATGCTATTATCTTTCTTTGGGATATTTATCGTGGTGCAATTCGGTTTGGTGGATTACCTTTTCGCGCAGTTTATCGACACGAAGTTCCTTCCGGCAGCTTCTATGTTCCGCACAATGAGCTATGCCGCATTATTGTTGCCATATTTCATTTTAACTTCCCTAATCAACGCCGAGCTAAAGAGCAAGCTACTATTGAAGTATGTAGTAATCAGCTCTGTGCTATTCACCATTTCTATGTTAATCATCGGCAACATCGGCAACGCAGATTTATTGCCATTCGCCTACACGATTTATGTTACTAGCTTAAGTCTTTTGAGTTTATCATACTACCGCAGCACTTACGGATACACCTTGCGGGACGTTTTCCGCGTAGTATATGATGCGAAGGCGATGATAAAAAAATAGGCAAAAAGTAAGTTATTTTACATTTTGCCTATTTCCTAAGTCCTATCGTACATTATTTCTTCTATCATCTGTTTATACTAAATTTTCTACTTATTTGCTCGTTATTTATCTCTAAACTTAAACTATACACACCAACTGGAAGAGTAGAAATATCTAGAGTTAATTCATTTGCTCCAATACTTGATGTACTATTGTTATATGAATAAACCACAGAACCATTAATATCATAAATTCTTAAATTATAAACACTTACTTCAGAAGATATAAAATTAACTATTAACTTATCATTAGCAGGATTTGGGTTTACTTCCAATATGTTAACTATTTCAGGCAATCCTTTATGAACCTTTTTGCCCATACCTTCATAATCTTGGTATTCTACTATGTGATTATTTGTATTGATAAAAACCTGATAGCAAGGCTCATTATTTTTCGTAAGAAGATCGAAACTATAAATTAATTCAGGAAGTCCTTCCATTCTGCCAACTTTAATTCGGGCAATCTGATTCCGACTTTGTAGAGGGATACTACCAAGAATACTAACTTCTGTTAATCTATTTTCATCATAGTAATCTGGATGTAAATTTGAATGAATAACAAAATCATTTAAGTTAATATTTAGATTATTACGCGAGAATCTATAGAGTATCGGCACAATATTAAGCGAATTATCAGTATTATTAACAAATTCTACATCATACACAAGCGAATCTCCTT
>JBHADY010000271.1:0-7539 GCA_041855325.1 Ignavibacteriota bacterium | reverse complement strand
TAAAATACTGAAATAATATTGCATTGATTATTTTGATAATAAATATGGGGTAGTTTTAGTAAGAGTAGCAAAAGTACTTTAGATATTATTACTCTGCTTTTAAATTCTGTTGCTTATTTTATAAACTTACTAATTCAAAGATATGTTTATTATGTAGATTTAGCATATTCTCTGAAATCCACCCACATATATTTTCTATTGTTGCTCCACACCTAACAAGCCCAGCATCTTCTGGCAGTGCGCATTAATGCTCTCATCTGGTGAGTTGGATAATGCGTACTGAAGAAAAGCTACTGCATGCTGAGTTAATGTGGTGCGAGTCTCCGCGTCTTCGTTGTTCAGGGCTAAAAGAGTGTAAGCATAACCAGCACGGTAATACCACTGATAATCGCGGTGTGCCGGTGGTATCAATGCTAAGGTGTCCAAAGCACGCACGAACTCACCACTGTTGTTGTACGCGATGGATAGATAACCATAAAGCTCAGGAGTCATCTGATACTGATGCAGAGAATTAAGATAAGCAATAATCTGCGCCCAATCTTCTGCCTGAATAAGCTGATTGACTACTTCCAAGTGCTGTGTGCTGTCGTTGCGAGCTAATTTCGGAGTTGGGATTGGTCGAACTTCCGGAGGAGCTTGCTGTGCGTGATCTGTCGGCGGAGCAGGTTTGCTTTTTGTAGCTGGTTTGCTCGCTGTTGCAGGCTGTGCCGGAGCTTCCTCTTTCTTCGATGAGAACAATCCCTTAATTTTAGCAAGTAATGATTTATTGTTTTCCATAGTTCTGTTTAGAGTTTTGAAATATAAAGTAATAATCACCGTGCGTGTAAAATTACTACTTACATTAGAAGTATTTAGTTCGATATTATTTTGCGTTTGCGAGAAAGAAATGTGAAAGCAGATAGTCCCAGTAGCACTGCTATGCAGATGATTAGCATTGCTGGGATAAAAGAATATTCAGTGTATGAAGTGCTGTCTTTGGAGTATATACCGAATAGCGCCCAAACTGTAGCTATCGGAGTGTATGGGTTTTTAATGTATAGCTGCAGAGCTATGATTAGCACAACAGCTAATACGACACCGATGATAGTCCAGAGTTGGAAATTAGCAGTCAGTGCGTTGAATTGTATTTGCACGAGATAAGCAAAGATATTGACTATGCTTGCTATGGCTATCCAGCCTGTGTGTATGCCGAATGCTATGTCGAAGATAGGGCTTACTTTTTCTTTTAGTATGGAAAGTCTATATCCAATATTAACTAAGCAAAGCAGGTATGCAAGAATCATAATCACAGACGTGCCTATAGCAGTCATTCCGAATGCAATATTCCAGGAAATATTAAAAATGAACATAGCAAATAGTGGTGCGGAAACCGCTTTTCGTATTTCATTGCTGGATTTTGTCAGAGTGTGAATTATTACAATTAGTAGCAGGGTATAGATAACACCCCAAATAGAGAAGGCGAATCCCGCTGGAGTTATCGGAGTAGAGAAGAGTTGTGAAACTTCTTTTTGCGGGAGTAGTCCTGGCATTTTGCCAGTGGCAGTTAGGTAATTAATAATCACCAAAACGATGAATAAAGCGAGGTTTATCCATGGGAGGAGTTTTTTTTTGCATAATGGATATTATGTGTATGTATTATGTGTGTATGAAAATATCAATACGCAAGATAAGCATTTTTAGTGATTAATTAATGATAAAAGTTGAAAATAGCAATAATATACTATCAGATTCTAATTATACAATTAAACTCCTAATAAGTATGTTTGTTTTGTTGTGGTAAGAGAGGGAATACCCCTTCACCCCACTTCCACTTCAATGACTATCGTATCCACTGGTGCTGTGCCTACCTCCCAAGCGCGCCTGTTGGAAAGGGAAACAAGGGCATTGCCCTGCTTAAGACCACGGATAAGCAGCAATTCTCGCGTCATTCCGCCAGCGGGAGTTTTGCCCATATCAGTATCAGTTTTGGGAGATTCTATGGAGACACTAAGGATCTCCTTGTTGTATTCATCTAAGAACCATTGATAGCCAGAAGTGCCGTGGCTTAATAGCTCCATAGAGAACTCTTCATTCACTTTGATATTAATTGATTTTTTCATATTGATAGTATTTCTCTATTTATTTTGTAATTCTACTGATTATGTAATTATAACTAATTACATAATTATTACTTGCTGCAGCTGCCACTAATTGCGGGCAACTGCAACAAGTATTGTTATATGTTGATTAGAGTATTAATATACGTATAGGTCTAGTACATAGTCATTGTCATATAGAATATATACTCTTCTGTTGTTATTGAAAGCATAAAGTGCTAGCATAACCATAGCATTGTATTGATCGCTATTGGAGTAGTGGAAGTCTCTCCAAATGCCATTAAAACTAATCTCTACATTATTAGTTCCGTAAGACCAAAAACTGCTGATTGTACCTGAGTATGAACTGGTAGAACCTGCTTTTAATGCTTTGGCAGGTTTCGCTTTTTCGCCTTCTATTTCTGCTTTATGCATTAAAATAACCTCTAATTCTTCATACATTGGGTTGTTTGAAGCTAATTCTATTTCTCTTAACATATCTGCTGCTTTTATAGCTTTATCAGTTTTCATAATTTCTTATTGTGATAGTTAATAAAATTGTTAATTAATAAATATAGGTAATTTGACCTTTTTCTACTTGCACACAAACTGAGTTACGATTATTGTGAGCTTTAATAGCTGTAGCTACTAGTCCGAAATTAATTCTTCCATTTGATCCAAGTGCTAATTTTCTTATGTAATTTGAAATTTCTGGAACAGTAACATAAGCATTATATTTATCTATGTCTACCATAGTTACTTTGCTATAGAAGTAGCCGTGTTCTACTACGCCGGAGAAGCCCCACATCGCAGCGTCTATGCCGCACTGTCCGTAAGCAATTCTGAAGAAACCGTTTTCGCCCCAGTTGGCTCCCCAGCTGTTTTTGCATATCCAGCAAGAGTTATAATCGTCATAGCCTACAACACAGATGCAGTGTCCGCCAGAGCGAGAAGCACTTGATGATTTTCTATAAATACCAGATCTATAGCTAAAGAAGTCGCTATATACAGTAAATTGACCAACTACAGGTCCATAGTTGTCAATCCATTCTTTCATTTGGCTTACGGTAGTTAATTCTCTAATATCAGTTGCGAAGTATCTTCTTTGGCTTTCTAGACCAGATTTACAGGATTGGTCATAATCGCCATAAGGGAATTCGGATTCTTCTACTACGCCTTTTTCTCTTAAGAAGTAAGCACCTCTGCCAGTATACCAACCTCTGTTGCAGCCTGCGCTATATACAGTATCCTTTGCACCGTGGCAGAAGAATAGTTCAGATTCTGATAAATTAACTATTCTTTCTGTTTTGATTTTGTACATAGCTTCAAGAGCTGCTACGTTACCAAAAGCGACGCAAGAACCGCAGTTTCCTTGGTCTTTTACTGGAGTAACATATCCACTTGCTCTCCAGTCTCTTTTGTTAGAATAGCCATAAGCTTTATCTTTAGTAATTTTCTTGCCTGCAACGCTTTTTAAGAATGACTCGTGATTTTTCAAAGCCTTTGCTTCCATTGCGTCGAATGAGTCTTCTCCTTCTCCTTCTGCAACACCACATTTTTTTATTAATTCTTCTTGTGATAGTTGTGAGAATTCATTTTCAGCTGCTTCCCAGCCTAAGTTTTCTTTCGCAATTGTCATGCGAAGTTCGTTAATATTGAAATCTTCCATATTTTTAATGATACATTTAGTTGAACAAAATAAATTATTATATTATAAGCTTATAATTTTGTTTTCTTTTTATGAATTATATTGACTTTTGGTCAATTTAAGATTGATAATACTGTCTTAAATTATAGCACATATCTTACAGTCCAGAGATCTGCGCAGAATTTAGGGCTTTGTATAAATTCGTATGGCATATAGAAATACCCTTTGTCGCCCCAGGACTTTCCCCAAGAGTTTCTTACGATGACAACTTGCTTATCATCATCATAACCGACTGCCATCACAGCGTGCCCGCCGAGCATACGCTCCATGCTTATGTTTGGCATAGGCATTATTCCCGTCTGGGCTACATCTGCAGAAAGGAAGCTGGAGAACACAGCGAAGCCGAATACAAAGGGGAAGCCTTCTGCTAAGCATTCTTTAATTGATTGTATGTTTAAATCTATTCTCATATATTTTTCAATTCTATCTTCGAGTGCGGATTCATAGCAATCAGTAGTGGGCTTTTGCTTAAATGGGGCATTCGGACCTATCTTATCGCTATATTTCCACTGTTTCTCTGGGCATACTCCGTCTTTATTTAGTGATTTAATTCCATCGCGCAGGTAAGCTCCGCTATCGGATTCCACTGTGCCCATCATAACTCTTTCATTATAGTATAGAAATAGGCGAGACAGGCGGAAAGACTTCTGTCTTTGCTTCTTTTTAGCAAATTCCACAGCTGCAGTCAGTGCATTAGCCGTGCAACTGCCCAGATTTCCTTGGTTAAATACAGGAGAACATTTCTTGCGTAAATCCACGGATTTCGGTAGCTCTGTTCTTTTCACCTGAAGAGGAGCTTCGTAGATGTAATCGCGTGCATCAGGAATATCCGGCACCCAGCCGAGTTTCCATTTTAGTTTTTTATTTCTTTCTTGTGGCATATTAATTCTTCTTCAATTTGTTATTGATACTTAATTAATTAACATATACAATACTGCCCGATTAGTTCATATATGGGTATGACTAATAAGCAATAAGAGTATATTTATTGCAATATATAAAGAATAATATTGTGCTAATCAAACTGCCTTATAGCAATCGCTATAATAGAGTCGTTCTGCATTATGAAGTACAGTGCGATGTTCTTTAGTGTGCGTATGTAATCTCTGTAATCAATATTTCTTAAAGCCAAGGGGGTATCAAGTATAATTACTCAGATGGTACGGAGCAATAAGAGATAGCTTCCTGAAAATGAAGATGCACTTTTATGAAAGAAGTACTTCTCCGAATGATACTAATTGTTCCTTAGCTTTGTGGTAATTTCTTTGCTTTCTTTACTTTAGTTATTAAAATCCGTGTTGTTATTTAATCTTTATCCGAGCGTTATTTGTTTGTTTTCCAGTTCTTTGTTCTGCTTAGTAGTTTTTAGGTGCGTTTGATCTCTCTTGAAATAAACAATTATTATAACTATCAATTGATAATTATTGTGTCTTATGAATATCAGGCATAAGTAGTTATCGAACAACTTACGATGAAATAATATACACTATTTCAGCCTAATTCAAAGATTTAAATGTGCGTTTGTGGATAATATTTCGGAATGTTTCTTCATAATATCTACTTCATATTTTATGATACAGTTCGTGTAAGTTTTGCTTAGTTCCTGAAAAAAAAAATGTGCTTTAATGTTGCGCAAACCTTACGATTGCAAACTTATAAAAAGTTTTTATATAATGCAAGTATTCTGCAAAAAAAAATCAAAAAAGTGCATTTTTTTCACAAAGCAGAAAAAAGGAGTGCGCTTTATTAGCTAAAACTCCATCCTAATTATACGCATTTTCATTAACTTATCTGTGATTTTCGCGAGCAAACGATGACTCCATCGCACGCCCTGGACTCTTCATATCGTGGTATCCGAGCATATAAGCACGGGCGCTCATTTTTTATCTTCGGAGACCAATTTAGTTGCTTTTTCGGGTTATCAACGCTGAAAAATGCGCCCACATCTTCTATATTCATATTCTTCATAGTCTAAGTTTTCGCAAAGCCGCTTAGCTGAGGTGTCTGTGTATAGCTCTGGGAACTTTTCGGCGCACATTTTCCTGCCGTAAAGCGGAGCTATCAGTGTTTCTTGTACTGAGTTTTTTTCAATGTGGATTTTCATAAGAATACTCCTTTATTCTTTAAATTTTCTATACATTCAGCCATATATTTTTTATCATGCTCTGGATAAATCGGCACAGTGAGTGGGACTTCTTCTATCGCTTCGTGAGTGGGTGACACCTTACCGCGATAATTCGGGTCGCGCCATTCGGGAGAAGGCTTATAGCCCCGAGATTGCATTTCCTGCATCACAAGCAAATGATACTGATATAACTTATACGGAGAGTGGCGGAAGACGTAATCCACTATGGCGTGTTTTTTGCCCCAGCCCTTCCCACGCAAGGCACAGCACTCACGATGCTGACCAAGCAACTGCTGAACCGGCAGCTTAGGAATTAGATCTTCGTGCCATAGTCTCATAATAACAATTAATAGGAATTTAGTTAAATAAATTACGCAACACTCAAAAATACGCAATATTATTGAGTTTAGTATTATATTTCCACTCAATTATTATTCCCAAACTTACTATTTTTCTATTCAATTTTTCTATTTAGCTAAAATTTGATAAATTTGTATCAATTTATATAATATAACTGAGAAAAAACTGAAATGAAAAAACTGTTTATCGTATTTAGTATATTAGTTTCATTTGCTTGCTCGTCGGCTAAGGCGGGAAACTTATCGCCATTCGCGATTAAACTAAGCAATGAACTAAAAGCTAAAAATGAAGAGGAACTGCAAAATGTCGACGATTATAAAATATCAGCAATGATTATGTTCGACGATACTTTCAGCTTCATAAAGGCAGAGGAATTGGGAATTTCCTTCCCGACCATAGCCGGAAGAGTGGCTACTGCGCAAATCCCCCTTAAGCTATTTAATACCTTTGTTCTTATGCAGGGGGTTAAGTACTTAGAGGTGGAGCAAATCGCTACGCCTACACTTGATAGCGCCCAAAAGCGCTCCCATATCACAGAAGTGAAGCAAGGAGCGGGCTATCCTCAGAAATATACTGGCGAAGGCGTAGTAATCGGTATTATAGACACTGGATTCGATTACACTCACCCTGCTTTCTATGATCACGAAAAAGGAAAACTAAAGATCTCTCGCGTGTGGGACCAAGTGAAAACTGGAAAGAAACCCGAAGGCTTCGACTATGGTTCTGAGTACATAACTCCAGAGGAAATCCTAACTGTGGGAATGGATATAGACTCCTTCTCGCACGGCTCGCACGTGGCTTCGATAACGGCGGGTACGCGCGTTCCCGGTGCCGAAGAATTCGAAGGTGTGGCGAATGATGCTGAATTAGTCATCGTGGCGCTTGATCCTCCATCAGGAGAGCAATGGAAGTCCACTTCTGCTGCGAATATGGTCGATGGCGTGAATTATATCTTTAAATATGCGGAATCAGTGGGTAAGCCAGCTGTGGTTAATATGAGCTGGGGCGGACCAATGGGACCTCACGATGGCACTTCTCTATTTAATCAAGCTATCGATGCCCTGACAGGCAAAGGAAAGATATTCGTTAACTCCGCAGGAAATAGCGGTGATAATAAAGTGCACTTGAATAAAACTTTCACTCCGGAAGACAAGAAACTCACTTCATACGTGCAAATGAAGTATGATCAGAAAAACAAGAAAAATGGATTATGGATAGACTCCTGGGGCGAAGCAGGAAAAGAATACAGCTATAAGTTAACTGTGCTATAT
>JBHADY010000270.1:0-8379 GCA_041855325.1 Ignavibacteriota bacterium | reverse complement strand
TATAATTAAAGGTGAATTTATGCGTAAAAATCTGATTATTGCACTCGCTATGTGCCTCGTGGCAGTGGCTTATGGCAATGCTAAAGAAAATGTGGCATTAGTAACCCCGCACATAGAAAGAGGTGCAAAACATAGCAGATTAGACAAAACTAATCATCTTACCGAAAGCGAAAGAACCAATAACGGAAGCTGGGAAACGGTTAATACGCACGTTGGTGATTGGGGAAATAGCTCCTGTTCTATGCCCGGAAACGTTTGCGTGCGTGGAGATTACTTCTATTGGTGGAATAAAAAAGAACCACCTGTTGCCCCAAATACCATAAAAGGCAAAGATATGAAGGGAAAAGTCCCCGTGAAATACGACAAAAAGAAGAAAGATTACATCTGGAAAAAGCACTAAGCACGAAAAAAAAATAACGATTTATGGCTCTGGCGCAGTTGATTTTGTGCCAGAGCATATATTTATCATCAAAAGGTGAATTATGAAGAGAAAACAAATATTGCACTGGCTATTGCTAATAGCTTGTATCTTGTGCAGTTGCACTCTGCTGGCAAAAGAAGAAGAACCAAATTATAAACTAATCAGCGAAGAGCTTATACAAGGGCAACCAGTGAGCATAGCCTTTAGTAAGTCGCTTATCAAAAAATATGATATTAATGACATATATGCCTGCTTCCTATACTATAAGCAAAATGACAGCCGCTTCCATTCCAATAAAACTATAAAAGTAAGCTTGGAGGACGAGAAGTATATAATATTCACGGATACAATTCCGCTTAATAGCTCCACGCTTACCGTAGATCTATTCTATGGAAATAACGGTTTTTCGCTTGAGCGTAGCTTTGAATATAGGATTCTCACTCCGGATAGCACTGTGGAGTTGGGTGCATTCTCTAAGTGTTTATTGCAAAGTGCCAAAAGTGATGATTATCTCGATTTTTTCAAGCTAAATAGAGAGATATATCCGAATGATATTATCATCTATACGAGCAAATGGTTCGCCGAGCAGACAAATGGAAATTTCAGCAAGGGATTAATCGCAAAAGATATAGAGGATATTAAAAAAGCGAGCTTCGATGAAGAAGGGAAGGGCTTACTTTTGTTTATAGCTAACACTTTTCACAAAATGGTGCTTGATACGGCAAACTACAAGTATGTGAAGCAATTAAAGAATTCTGAATATCTTAATAATGAGCTATTTTCTCTCTTGTTAAATGACGCGCTTAAGCATACTTTGTCCGATTTTGATTACAATGCCATTGCTACGGAGTTAATACTGAATAACCCATATTCTAAATATACGTATATGAAGATTGCGCAGGGCGAGATATCCACAATTTGCACTCACGAAGTTGTAGATCATATTTGCAAGCTGCTATATGAATCAAATCCCAATAATGTTTATTATCTTATTGTTTATGCTGAGTCAACGAAATTACTTGAACCAAAGACTTCGCTATCATTGCTTGATAAGTTAATCGAGATAAGCAAAAGTGGGGATTTGCGCAATCAGGGCTATTGGGGGAATATGTTAGCGTTAAAGAAAGGGATAATTATAGGCACTATAGAGGAAGCGACGCACTGGCTGAATATGCGGAGCAAAGGCATAGAAATGGTGAATGAGTTCGAGAAATATTATGATGAAAACGATGCGACTTCTCTTTCCTATCTATATTACATTAAGGCAAAGATGTTCGAGAATATAAATCCTGATTCATCAATGTTTTACTATCCAATGTCCTATAAGTTATTCCCCTACTCAAAGGCTACGAAGCGGGATTTCGCCATTTTTGCGAAAGCAAAGATGAAAATAGATAAAGGAGAGGATTATTTAGTCTATCTAAGCGAGAATATAGACTTTAAAGCTACTCCGCTGCAGGAGGATACTCCCATACTCACACTAAAAAATGGAGAAAAGATTAACTTGCGCGAGGTGGATTATCCTGTGCTTATCGTGAAGTCCAGCCTATCTTGTCCTTACTGCGACAAGGAGATAATTGATCTCTACAAGAAGATAGACAAGCCACTAACCCTAATCTACACCAACGAGAAGCATTTCGCGAAGATGCAAAAGCGCAAGAAAGCCAAGAACCCGCACATTCGCGCTTTATGCATCAGCAATTCCACCGAGGTTGAGAGTTATTTTTCGCTTTCGGCACTTCCTTCTTCTGTGTATATACGCAGTGGCAAGATACTTTTAAAGTTCAATGGTTTTAACGAGAACAACGCTCTTCTTCTTAAGTGATAGCCTTTGGCTATCACGTTAAAAGGTAAAAGCTAAAAGGTAAAAGTTGACGTGGAAAATCGCCTTCGGGCGATTTTCTAATAAATCAGATTGTCTGAACTAGGATTAAAGGATTGGAAAGATTAATATGATTATGCGGCAATGCCGTAGGATAATTTAATAGAAAATCTTTCTAATCTTTTAAATCCTTTAATCATTGTTCAAGACAAAATATAATTATACTCCGACTAAACGGGCGACCACAAGGGTCGACCCTACGCTTCGCGGTGAGCGATTAATAAAGTAAATATAAGAAAATCGCCTTCGGGCGATTTTACACCTGAATTCTTAACTCTTACTTCTTACTTCTTAATTTAAAAAGCTGTTTGCATAGCAAACAGCTTTTTCGTATATTAGTGTGCTTTTTTCCCTATTTGTATAATTATATATATACAAAAATGCTAAGTATATGTAAATACAATGGGTTAATCTGTATGTAAGTAAGTAATGCCTATTCGCTAGTAAATGGCGGAAATGGGCTATTCTTATTAAATTAATAGTTGCAGTGTATTAATTTACGAAAATATGAAAAAAAATATCTTTATAATACTCGCTATACTGGCTTGTAATTTGTCGCTAATTGCCGGAAATGGCTACACGAAAAATGATGATTATTATAGTCCGGCGGGGGAAAGCTACCACTTCGGGAAAACCTTGGAACTCTATGACGCAAAGCTAATTCGATTAGCAGAGCATTCTATACTAGAGAATATTAAAAAATATCCCGCTGAATACTCCGCCGATAAGCAATATATGCTCCTCGCTGAACTCGACCTCGATAATAATAACCTGAAACTTGCTGATAAAAAACTGGACGCATTCCTGCGCGAACGCTCTAACTCACCATTTGCGAGCTCTGCTAAGTTATTGCGTGGTTTTATTGCCTTCAGAGTGAAAGACTTTAATAATGCTGAAAAACACTTCGAACTGGCGTATAAATCAGCTCAAGAAGACTTACCTATACGCGGAGAAAACCCCTATCTTTCATACATAGAAGAGGGTATTTACTGGCGTGGCGTGTCCCTCTATCACTTGGGACGCTACTCCGAATCGCAGGAAGAATTCGAAAATCTATACCGCAATTATGACAAAAGCAAATACTCCGACGACGCAATCTATGCCCTCGGTATGATCAGCGAAGCAAGTATGAACTATGATAAATCAATATCATATTATCGTACTCTATCAAGCAAATACCCATATTCTAATTATATAGTGTCCGCAAAACTACGCGAAGCGAATGACTATCTCATCAAAAGAGAACCTGCAAATGCTCTTATAGCTCTTGATAATCTAACTAATATCTTAGAAAGAATAGAAACAAAAAGAGACGATGGACATCTATACGAAAAACAAGAAAATATAGAACGAGCCAACGAAGAGAATATCTATCTGAAGGCAGAAGCATACCACCTGATGGATAACTTCGTAGAGGCGGAAAAGTACTATACTCAGTTCATAGAGCAATTTCCTAATTCGCTCATCATCAATTATTCGCGACTCGGAATGGGAAGAATACACTTAGAAAACTCAAATTATGATGCTGCAATCAAGCTGTTCGATGATATCATCACATCGGGAATAGAGCTTAATAATAAATTGCTTGCTCAGACTAAGCTATTCCGCGCTGTGGCACTTAAAAGAGATGGTAAATTGGAAGACGCAAAGAAGGAATTCGCTACTCTCAGCTTGCAATCCGATTTCCCTATGCTGTCCGATGCGCTCTTCGAACTTGCAACTATACAATACGAGGAAATGGAATATGATAAGTCCATTCGCTCGCTGCAAAGAGCCGAAAAGAATGCTCAAAATGCAGAACAAAAGATAAAGATTAACCTCTTGCTTGGCGCTAATTACTTGGAAACTAAACGCTGGCAAGATGCACTTAGTGAATATAAATCTGCTGAGAAATTGGCGGATAAAAGTCAAGAGATATACTTAGTAAAGAAGAAGTGGTACATAGGCGAAGCACGCTTTAAGCAGGGGATAGCCCTTGTTAATTCTGCTAAGTATAGAGAAGCTGTGTTCCCGCTGCAACTATTCATCGCAGAGGGCAAGAGTAATGATAGATTGGACGAAGCGACTTTCTGGTTGGCAGAGGCATTCTATCGTTCGGATATGCTAAAGAACGCAGCTGATAATTATGATAAGATAATAAAGAACTTCCCGAATAGTAATAGAGTGGAAGAAAGCTATTATGGTCTGGCTTGGTCGTACTTCAGACAGAAGAGATTCGGCGAATCGTCTCGTATTTTCGAGAAGATGATGGAACGTTTCCCTAATTCTAAGTATGCTGCCGAGGTATATTCGCGTCAGGGCGATGGCTATTACTTAAATAAGCAATTTAAGCAGGCTATCACAGCTTACGAAAAGGCGCTGAAGATATCGAATGATAATGACGAAGGTCAGTATTGTGCTTATCAGATAGCCCATTCATACTTTAAGATGGGTTCTTATGATCAATCGGTTAAGGCATTGCTGAATTTCGTTAAGAAGTTCCCTCGTTCTCCATATTCTGATAATGCACTGTATTTGGTTGGTTGGATTTACTTCCAGCAGCATAGATATGGCGAGGCAATTGATAAGTTCAAGTATTTAATGGAAGTATATCCGGGCAGTCCGCTGAACGAAGTAGCTCAATACTCTATAGGCGATGCATACTATAATATGGGCAATTTCGATGCTGCAATTGCTGCATATAAGAATGTGATAGCTAAGTATCCCGGCAGTGCAGTCGCTGGCGATGCACTTCGCTCTATTCAATACTCATTGGAAAGCTTAGGCAGAACTGATGAAGCGATTAAGATAACTGATGACTTTATTCAGGCGAATCCGGAATCCCCATTCGCAGAGGACTTACGCATAAAGAAGGGCGAACTATTCTACTCTGGCAAACGCTATAGCGATGCTATTAGTGAGTATAATGCTTTCGTTAATACTTTCCCAAAGAGTGCGAAGAACCCAGAAGTGTATTACCTGATGGCTAAGTCATATATGAATATAGGCGACACAGTGAATACTTTAAAGACTTTCGACGAGATAGTTAAGAAGTATCCTGAAAGCGAATACGCCCCAATGAGTTTGCTCGAAAGTGGCTTATTCCTTAAAGAGATTAATAGATCAATCCAGGCGGAATCGCAATTCGATGAATTAGTGAAGCGCTATCCGGAAAGCTCATCTGCTCCGCAGGCATTATTCGAGATATCTACGATTAAGATATCCGTTGGCGACACAACTGGTGGTATCGTTACGAATAGACAGATAATGGATAAGTACCCAGAAAGCGAATACGCTGTGCTTAGCCAGTATAGATTAGCTGCTTTCTTTAAGCTTACCGGTAATTTGGATTCCGCTGCTATCTATTACTTGAAGCTATCGGAAAATGATCTTAATACAGATATAGCTGCAGAAAGTGCATTCCGCTTGGGCGAAATATACCAATATAATGGTGATTTGCACTCAGCTGTGAAGTGGTATTTATTCGTAGGAGATAAGTATGCCGGGCTGGAAGATTGGCATTCTCTCAGCTTGCTGAACTTGGGCGAATGCTACGAAAAATTGGAAGATTTCGTGAAGGCGAAGGACGCATATAGTGCGCTTGTCGCTCTGAGAAAAGGTGATGAATTCGGCGAGGAAGCCGATCGCAGATTAAAGAGTATTGAGAAAAAATAATAGATATGAAAATGAATAGATTATTTAAATATATAGCGATATTACTCTCAGCAGGATTAGTAAATTCATTCTCTTTGCTTGCTCAGAGCGAGAACAAAGAAAAAACTGCTGAACAGGCTACCCCGGCGAATCACCCAGTTGAATTCCCGAGTATGACGGTAGAGGGAAGAGAACAGTTACGAGTGCAGGCTGGAGTGAAGTTATATCCCACTCGCGTGAAGAAGCTCTCTCCGGCAGAGATAGATTCTATACGTCCCGTGCATAAACAGCAGGCATTCCTTTTGCCGATTAAACCATTAGTTTCAGTGATTGAACGCAAGTATTATCTGCGTAATTACTTGGATATATATGCTGGAAATTACCTTACTCTAAGCGGGAAAGGCGGCGTGGAGTTCGCTATCAATGACTTTAAGATGTCGCTGGATGCGCGCGCCCTTTATACCGACGGACACGTTAAGAATGCACAGGACTTCGACGGTGGCGTGAAGTTGGGATTAAGCTATATAGCACCGAAGAAGTATTGGATTTTCGGCGGGAGCAAGACTTATTCCTACTTGGATATAGGACGTCGCAACTATAATATGTATGCTATGGATACTGCTTTCGCTCGCGATGCTTTCAATGTAGATTTGGGTGTTATTAGCGATGGCGAGTATGGCGGTTATATCTTCTCCACTGGTGCGAGTTATAGCCAATTTAACTTAGAGCATAATATGGATTTAGCTGAAAATAGCAATCTTAGTGGCTTCTTAAGAGTGGGCAAATACGTGGATTCCTCTTTGCTCGTCGGTGGTGATGTAAGCATACGCTTAGGTACTACTTTTGGTAATCCTAATAACTTTTCTACTTTTGCTGCGTATGCTAAGTATTCTGTAAATAAAGATCTTATAATAGATGGAAAAGCCGGCTTGCAAACAGCTGGAAGCTCCGAACATATACAAAGGGCGAATGTACTTCTGCAGGGCGAAGCTAACTTCCTCGTGAACAAATTCGTTACTTTGAACGTCGGTGCCAATACTAATTTCTTGGATAATAGCTTCCGTAATATGTGGCAGATTAATCGCTTCTTGGAGCATAGAGCAAAAGTGGATTATGCTTATGAAAAGGCGCTGAATGCTGCTATTATTCTCCATCCGAATGAAATGGCTATGTTCTCTGCTGGTGCGAAGGTTATGGCCATTGATAGAATGCGCACATATACTTTAACTAATGAGAAGTATTTTAGCGTGGATTATGCCGATGCCAGCGGAATGGACCTCTTCGCGAAGGGTTCTTTCCTTATGGGCGATGGCGGAAATCTTTCTGGCGAGCTGCATTATGAAACATTTAAGTATGCGGACGGAGAGCACAAGGATAAGGTGGTGCAATTTACTTCTCCTATAAGCTTTCGAGCTTCGTATTTTAATGTTTGGATGAAGAAAATTGGTACAAATTTTGAACTGAATTACTTCGGAAATAGATACCTCGACCCGGAAAATACCAAAGAAGCAAATGCTTTCGTCGATTTATCAGTTAAAGTATCTTACGAAGTAATAAATAATCTGAAAGTATATCTGAAAGGCGAAAACCTGCTGAATTCAAATATTGCTATTTGGGGACCATATAGAGAACGCGATATTTTCTTGAGTCTCGGTGCTTTCTGGAAGTTTTAATATACAGAATAAGTGTAAATAGATATTGACATAAGTATATTATTCTTCACACATATAGCATAATATTAAATAGCAAGGTATATCACAATGGCTAAAATAGATAATATTGGATTAAATAGCGATGAACTGAAAAGCGAAGAGAAGTACGGCAAGTTCAATGAATTTGTCGATGCCGACGATACCTTCGCGTTCGGAGATGAAGACGATGATATGACTAATGAAATGAATTCATTAGACTTCGGCGCCGATAGCTATGCCTTTAATGCTGATCCTATTTCTGTTGATCCAATATCTGCTGATGAGCCTGCTTCTGCTGATGAGCCAGCAGATAGTATCCTCCTCTATAGTGATATGCCCGAGTTTAGCGAAGCTGGTAGCGACGACTTAAATACTCAAGTATATAGTGCGTCAGAAGAGGTAATTTCTACTGAAAATGTAAGTGCTCCTGAAGAATTGAATTCTAATGAAGAAGCAAGTTCTCCTTCAGCAGAGGAAATGGATGCCGAAATCAAGGCAAGACAAGAGCTTATAGAGCTTATTAATCAATCTATGAAAGCTGAAAAAAAAGCTGCTCCTGCTGAAGAAGATGAAGAGCCCGTGGAGAGGAAGTCTTTCTCTGATATAGCTGCAGAGGAAGGCGTGGAAATCGTTATAGATGACCTCTTCCCAGAGCATCCTTCGGTGATTGACTTGGAAAAATCCAAAGAGCAGAAGAAAGAAGAAAAAATAAAAGAGAAAGCTACAGAAGTGAAGGCAGAAACTCCAAAAGC
>JBHADY010000269.1:0-19456 GCA_041855325.1 Ignavibacteriota bacterium | reverse complement strand
CTGCATCTTTGGATGAAGGACTGACCGATAAAGCTTTTATTCGTCCCGGTTTGGGCGACGCAGGTGATAGATATAACGGAAAATAGAATATACATCAAGCTAATTATTCACATAAACACTGCAAATTAATAAGTTAGTATTAATGAATAAGTTAGTATTATATATTATAGCTCTTATTTTGATTGCCTCGGTAATTGATTTAAGAGCTGATTTATATAAGATAAACCTGGGCGATATAAATAAATATCGCCCGAAGATGGCTATTGTGCTAAGTGGTGGGGCTTTGCGCGGGGTGGCGCACGTGGGCGTCTTTAAGGAATTGGAGCGCCAAGGAGTACAGCTGGATTACATAGTCGGCACGAGCATAGGTTCTATAATCGGGGGGATGTACTCTTCGGGCTATTCCCCAAATGAAATAGATAGCATAGTCCGCTATACTAACTGGCAGGACTTCTTCGCTATTGGTAGCAATTCTAATCGCAGCGAGCTATTCTATGACCAAAAGCTAATAAATGACCGCTCTATACTAAGCTTTCGATTTAATGACTTTAAATTCGTCGTGCCAGAGGCAATTTCACTCGGCTCTAAATACGTTAACTTCCTTAATACAGTGCTATGGAAAGCACCGTATCAGGTAGCCACTTCCTTCGACGACCTAAAGTATAAGTTCCGCGCTGTGGCTACGGACTTAAACCAAGCAGAGCCTATCTGCTTTCACTCTGGGAACTTAGCCACTGTGCTTAGGGCAAGCTCCACTCTTCCACTTCGGTTCTCTCCTGTCCGCTATGATGATAAGATACTCGTTGATGGTGGCATATTTGCGAATATGCCCACAAGCTATGCCAGCGAGTTTAACCCGGATTATACTATATTAGTGGATGTATCCTCGCCACTTCTCTGCAAGGAGGACCTAAATAAGCCTTGGAACGTAGCGGATCAAGTCATATCCATACAGATGAAATACCACGAAGAGGAAGCCCGCAAGAAAGCAAATCTGATTATCACCCCAAACTTGAAAGATGTACAGTTTAGTGATTTCCATAAAATAGACACTATTATTTGCGAGGGAGAAATAGCCTGCAGGGAGCAAATACACAATATACATTCCTTCGTGCGAGAGTATAAAGATAGCCTGCTTAAAGCAAACTTAGAGGGAATAAGCAATATTGATTACTCCAATATCTCCTTTCACGCAAGTGGCTTCTCCGAAGAGGATAGCAAAAGATTTAATGAAGTAGCAACAGTTAAGTCATTCTCTGATTTAGTGGATTTACTTTATAGAATAGGTAGTTATAAGAATGTAAATCTAACCTATAATAAAATTCTTAAGCAAATCACACTAAACGCCACTAAGTATGCCGAATATGACTCCGTGGAAGTTATATGCCCGGACGAAATGATACGCAGCTATATATATAAACTAATAACTACTCTGAATAATAATGAGCAGTTCCACGAAAACCAAAATGCCGAAATTAAAGATATAGTATTAAACTACCTCTCCAAAGTAGGATATAACTTCTCCACAGTGAAAGTGGAAAACTCCCGTTCCACGCTGAAAATACAAATCAATGTATCTAAGCTGAATAATATCATAATTACTGGAAATACCAGCGTAGATCCTAAGTTCATAAAGCGGAATATTAAGCTAAACAAGGGGGATTATATCTCCGTTAGCACTCTTGCCACTGCTTGGGAAGATATATTTAACACTAACTTATTCTCTTACGTAGAGATACAGGTGTTTAGTAATCACTTCCAAGATGATGCTGATATCTATGTTAATGTGAAGGAAATTGGCTCTCAGCGCATTAACTTGGGTATTAAGTCCGACGAAGCAATGAAAACCCGCGTAGGGGTTGACCTATTGGAAGAGAATTTCCTTAATATCGGGGCGCGTGCGAACTTCCAATTCATAGGCGGAGAGAGATACATAATGACTAATCTTTCCTTCGAACAGCCGCGTCTGCTGGACTCTTACTTTACTTACAAAATGCAGGCTTATTATGAATATAAACGCTTATATAACAGTGAGTTAGTAGATGACCTGCCGGGGCATAAGTTTAACTATATTAATCACAAAGATATAGGCACGCAAGCTCTCGGACTGAAGTTCTATGTAGGTTCGCAAATACAAAAAAGCGGGCGAATAGCCTTAGAGGGACGCTATGAACTGCAGAGATACTACCCATGGGACGTACCAGACGAGGAAAAAGGTGATTTCCATTCCATAAACACCGGTAAGCTCGCTGCTGACTTCGACACAGAAGACAAAAGCTTCTTCCCAACAGCTGGCTATTTGGTTAATCTCTCCTTAGAGAGTAACCTCTTTAATCATCAAATGAATAATGCTTTCACTAAAGCATTCTTTAAGTATAAGAATAATGCCACTTTTGGTAATTTAACCATTTCGCCTAAGCTAATTCTTGGCTTCGCAGATAAGACCACGCCATTTATGGAGTTCTTCGATCTTGCCTCTGGCACAGAAGACGGCTTTTATGGCATACTTCGCGACCAAGAGAAGGGCAGACAGATAGTAAAAGCACAAATGGAATTCCGCTATAAGATGGATTTCATCCGCATTTTCTTTGATACTTACCTATCGCTTAGGTACGACCTCGGCTCTGTGTGGAAAATGCCAGAGCAGATTAAGTTCTCCACTTTAAAGCACGGACTGGGCATATCCCTGCAGTTGGACACACCGATTGGTCCGGCTAAGTTCAGCGTGGGCAATGCATTTAAGTTCACGAAAGCCCCGAATACTCTTATTTTGGGTCCTTTGGCATTCTATTCCAGCATAGGCGTAAACCTTTAATTCTTATCATCGTATCTATTCTACAGCATTTCGCAAAATAAAGTGATGTGTTTTGCGTCTATTTTCCTTTTACAAACAAGCTCTAATCAATATTTATTATGAAAAAAATCCCTACACGCAGAGTTTCCAATGCCTTTATGATAGGGCTATTCGTTATGGTATCTTCTTTGGTTATGATTGCTACGATTATTTGGCTCGGAGCGAACCAGTTCTTTAAGGAAAATATGTATTACGTTACCTACTTCGCTAACTCTGTGCAGGGCTTAGAAATAGGCTCAGCGGTGAAGTATCAGGGCGTGCCTGTTGGTACTGTATCGAAGATAGGCTTAGCGCCGGACAGCAAACTGGTAGAGGTTACGATTCAGATAAATAATAGCGAAAACTTCTCGGTTAATGAGAAACTTCGCGTGCGTCCAGAGTTCGCGGGTGTCGCAGGTGGTAAGTTCCTTCAGCTTTCCTATCCTGCTAATAAGGAGCTTGCAGATAATCACCCGCATCTAAATTTCACTCCTCCGCACAAGGTGATTCACTCTGTTCCTTCCGGCTTAGAGGAGATTGAATCCATCACTAAGGAGATTTTAGAGAATATGGCTACTTTCAAAGTAGAGGAATTTTCGGAAAAAGCCAATGGCTTCCTAGCCGCTTCTACTGATTTATTAGCGAATAAACAGCTATATGAATCTATCAACAATATTGCAGCTGCAAGTGCAAGTTTAGCTGCTCTTCTTAAGAGCTTCGAGGATGCGAAATTGATTAATCAATTAAGCACTTCATCTCAAAACTTGATGAAATCATCTGAAGAGATGAAACAGTTCACTACCAATTTGAATACTCAGTTGGACAGAATGAACTTAGAGAAAAAGTTAGACAATGCCGTTGCCCGCTATGATGATGTAATGATCAACCTGAACAAGAACATCAATGGTGTTTCTGCTCAGAGTGTGAATCTTCTTTTATCAGTAAACGAAGCCGTGGACAACCTGAAGACAACAATGAAGGAGCTTAAGAAGTCTCTTCGCGCTGTGAATGACAACCCGAGCGGCATTCTTCTTAGCAAGCCACCAAAGAAGGAAAAATAGGCTAATTTCGAAGATTGCTTATTTTTCGCAACATCATTATAATTAAAGGACTTACAATTGTGTCAACACTGTTGACACTTTTTGAAAGGAGATATAGATGGGAAAGATAGAAGAGAGATGTATAGAGCATTCGCATTTTGATTACATAGTTAGCATAGTAGAAAATGCGAAGCGAAGAACCTTTCAAAAGATAAATGAAGAGTTGATATTAATGTATTACAACGTGGGTAAATACCTTAGCGAAAATGGCAATGGTTCCACCTACGGAGAGAAATTTATTGAATCAATCGAGCAGTTTTTCCAATCCAACTACCCTGAATTAAAAGGCTTTAATAAGCGTGGGCTTTATAGAATGAAGCAATTCTATAATACTTACAAAGATGAGCCAATTGTGTCAACACTGTTGACACAATTGACGTGGTCTAATCATTTAAAGATTATGTCTGCCTGCAAAAGCCCAGAGGAACGCCTTTTTTACATAAATATGTGTGTCAAAGAGCGCCTTACGCATAGGGAATTAGTCCGCCAAATTGACAGCTCATACTACGAGCGTTATATGCTTTCTACTAAGCCTATATCTCCGGGAATAGAGAAAGCCAAGCAGGATACTCACAACTTGTTCTTGGATAATTATGTTTTGGATTTTCTTAACTTACCAGAATCTGTATCAGAGAAGGATCTGCAGAAATCAATAGTTAACAACCTCAAGAGCTTTATATTAGAAGTCGGCAAGGACTTCTCCTTCGTCGGCGAGGAGTATAGAATTCAAATCGGCTCGCATGATTATTACATTGACTTGCTTTTCTACCACAGGGGATTAAACTGCCTCGTGGCTTTTGAGTTAAAAATCGGCGAATTCAAACCTGAATATTTAGGTAAAATGAACTTTTACCTTGAGGGCTTAGACAGAGAAGTTAAAAAAGAGAATGAAAACCCCAGCGTGGGCGTAATCTTATGTGCCAGCAAAGATGATGAAGTAGTGGAGTTTGCATTAAGCAGAAGTCTATCTCCCGCTATGGTTTCAGAATATAGATTAAAGTTAATTGACAAGAAGTTACTGCAAGACAAGTTAAGAGAATACACAGAAATAGCAGAATAGTAGCTAATACTATTGAAATATAGGATCAGATAACTTATTATGCACCAATTCAAACTAAACTCCGCATATAAACCCTCGGGAGACCAACCACAGGCGATTAAAGAACTCACCGAAGGAATACTAAGAGGCGATAAATACCAAACCCTCCTCGGTATCACTGGCTCCGGGAAAACATTCACTATGAGCAATGTTATCGAAGCTGTGCAAAAACCCACGCTCGTTATCTCGCCGAATAAAACACTCGCCTCGCAACTCTATAGCGAGTTTAGGAACTTCTTCCCCGATAACTGCGTGGAATACTTCATCTCTTACTATGATTACTATCAGCCAGAGGCTTACCTGCCCTCCACTGATACATACATAGAAAAAGACTTCGCAATTAACGATGAAATCGATAGACTGCGCCACAGAGCAACCTGCAACCTAATCGAAGGAAGACGCGATATTATCGTGGTCGCATCCGTTAGCTGCATTTATTCAATCGGTAGCAAAGAGGATTATGTTAACTCCCTGCTCTTCATTAAGCCGGGAATGAACTTCGATAGAAAACAGCTAATCTATAAGCTGAATGACCTCTACTATATACGCAACGATTACGACTTCCAGCGCGGAACTTTCCGCGTGCGTGGCGACACAATAGACATTATCCCCGCTTTCGAAAATCAAGAAGCCCTGCGCATAGAGCTATTCGACGACGAAGTGGAAGCCCTAAGCATTATCGACGCAGTAACAGGAATGAAAAAACGCGAACTCGACTTCGCAACAGTCTATCCCGCAAAGCTATTCGTTACCTCTGAAACGAAACTGCAAACTGCCATGTCGAACATCAGAAATGAGCTGAGCGATAGGCTAATCGAACTGCGAAAGGAAGATAAACTCATAGAAGCACAACGCTTAGAGCAGCGCACCCTATACGACTTAGAGATGATGCGAGAAATAGGCTATTGTTCCGGTGTGGAGAACTACTCCATGCACCTGACCGGTAGAAAGCCCGGAGATCGCCCGCAGTGTATATTCGATTACTTCCCAAACGATTACCTCTTAATGATAGATGAGAGTCACGTAACCGTGCCACAGCTACGAGCTATGTATAATGGGGATAGAGCAAGGAAAACCACACTCGTGGAGCACGGCTTCCGTCTGCCGTCTGCTTTGGAAAATAGACCTATGCACTTCGAGGAAATTGAGGGTCTTATTAATCAAGCTGTCTTCGTTAGTGCTACTCCTGGGGACTGGGAAATCGAAGAGAGCGGCGGCGTGATAGTCGAACAAATTATACGTCCGACTGGGCTATTAGACCCGAAAGTGGAGGTGCGTCCTGTGATGAATCAAATAGATGATTTATTAGAGGAAATACGCATTCGCGTGGATAAGAAAGAACGCGTATTGGTAACCACTCTGACTAAGCGAATGGCAGAGGACTTAACCGACTTCCTCCGCAGAGTTAATATCAAGACAGCTTATATACACTCCGATGTGAAGACATTCGAGCGAGTGGACATCATTCGCGATTTGCGTTTAGGCGAATATGATGTATTGGTCGGAGTGAACTTGCTTCGCGAGGGATTAGACCTGCCGGAAGTGTCTTTAGTGGCTATATTAGATGCTGATAAAGAGGGTTTCCTGCGCAGCGAACGCTCACTTCTGCAAACCGCAGGCAGAACCGCCCGCAATGCCGAAGGCTTAGTTATTCTATATGCTGATAAATATACTAAGTCTATGATGCACCTCATAAACGAGACAAATAGACGTCGCGAGATGCAGCAAGCATATAATAAAGAGCACGGAATTAACCCAACCACTGTTTATAAGTCACTTGACGACATTATAAACTCTACTTCCGTTGCCGATATTCACCACGAGCGCCAAACTAAGATAGAAGCTATCACAAACCAAAAGCTGCAGAAGAAAGCTGAACCTATTGCTAAGTATCTATCTAAGGAACAGCAAGAGCAATTAATTGAAGAACTTACGGTGCAGATGAAGGAAGCTGCTAAGGATTTAGACTTTGAAAAAGCAGTCGAATTACGCGATGAAATCAAGCTCTTGCAAGCCAGCTTAGGCAAAAAGTAAAATATTCTATTTTCATTTTTGTAAATCCCAAACAAATATATTATTTTTGCTTGCCGGGAAAGCGTCTTTTCCGATTATAGAGATATTAATTAAAAGCATAAAGACATAAAGAGACCTCTTAATAGAGGGGGATAAAATGAAAAATAGTTTTAGTAACATAAAAAATGTGCTATCCCCGAAGGATAGCATATATATTGCTGTTGTTATTATTGGTATTGCTATTGCTGTGTTCATTAGCGAGACCGAGATTAAACTTATTGGTTTTTCTGTATCTATTCTCGGCGCGGTTGCCTTCTTTATGAACATATCGCAAAAGATGAAAGACCACCTTAGCACTAATAACAAAGCTTCCCGCCATACCCCTAACTTAAAGATAGTAGAAACCAAAGAGGGCAATGCAACTCGCCAGACTATAGAAGATATGGACGCTTCGCTCGAGGGAGACTATAGCAAGGCTACTCAGCACGATATAGTAATCAATAACCTTAGCAAAGCTACTGAAAATCTAAAAACAGATAAGGCTTATCCCGAAAAATCTAAATTTAATACTAAGTCTATAGGTTACGAAGGTGGCGACGAAGGCTTTAGAATTGTGAAGAAAGGCAATACACCAGTTGCTCCAGAGCAAAAAGCCGAACCAAGCAATAAGCCTATTGGTACTCATAACCCATCGCTAAACACTATAAATACATCTTACTATCCCGAAGATGATTTCTCCTCTGTGCGCATAGTAAAAAAAGGAGCAAGCCAAAAGCAAACTCCAACTCCTGAGCCAGCTCCAGCTCCGACTAACCTATTTGATGTCAATACTTCAGTGCAAGAAGAGCCAATAGTAGCACCATCTATGCACGAAATACAAGTAACTCCGCAGCCAAAGGCACAATTCAAAAAGCACAATGTGGATTTACCTGTTTCCCTCTTTATGGATGAATCTATGGCAAACGAAGAACCTCGCAATGAGTTCCTGTCCTTCGTTTCCCGCGCTCTGATGGTTATTCGTTCCATTGCGAACACAACTACGGCAGCTTTCTTCTTGGTTAATAATCATAAGCGCCAGCTGATACTGGAAACTTTCGTTACTGATGTTCCAGATGCTATTGCTGATAATCCCAAAATACAAATGGGCAATGATATTATCTCTCAAATTACACTAAGCGGTAAGCCAGAGATACTTACGCAGATTAATCCAGCAGCAGAGCTAGATCTCCTCCCATACTACAAACACAAAGTTGGCAGCAAGTCTTTCATCGGTATGCCTATATATTACCATAATTCAATACTTGGAATTATATGTGCCGACACAAAAGAAGACGACGCTTATGATAAGCTAACTGCCGGATTTATGGGACACTTTACTAAGCTTATAGCCACTATGATAGTCAATTATGCAGAAAAATACGAGCTGCAGCAAGATTCCCGTGTGCTAAAGGCTATCACAGATATTCGCGAGTTAATTGCCGCAGGTGCAAACAAATACGAAAATATAGCTGATGCTTTCATCTCCTCTGCTTCCGAGATATTCGACTTCCAAGCTATGGGTGTAATATCTTATGATTTCGCTCAGGGCAAGTGGTTCATCACTTCTTATACAAATAAGAATATCGAGATTAACTTAATCGGCAAGGAAGTGAATCCAGAGGATATGACTATGATAGCAGAGGTAATTAACCGCAGAATAGACCTAAATATGTCGCTGAACAAAGATACGCATACGCGTGTGCACCTTCTAGAGGAAAAGTTAGAGCAGGGGTATTTCGTCTCTAGCCCGCTTATCTCCAGCAATAGGATGTATGGTGCTATTTTTATTGAAGCGGCAAGCAAAGGCAGCTTCACTAACAATGACCTGCAGATATTGAAGTCGCTAACTGAGCAAACTGCCGTAGCTTACGAACAGATTTACCTCTCGGAAAAGCTGATGAACACAACGCTTATCGACAGCGAGACTGGCTTATTAAACCTCTATGGCTTTATTTATCGTTTGCACGAGGAATTGCACAAGGCGAAGGACTTCTCCGTTTCCGTAGTATTGGCATCTTTCAAGATAGACATTTACGACTCATACAATCCGAAGAAGTACAAAGAGCGCTTCAATAAGGTATCGGATCATATTTCATCTACGATTATACAGAAGCTTACCATTTATGACCTCATTTGCAAGAGCGATGACGGCATAATGTACGTAGCGCTTATTGGTTCAAACATCAATGATGCACAGCTTTGGGCAGAGGGTTTGCGTAATTCCATCGCGAACAACACGGTTAATATAGACAAAAAGCGTCTTTCGGTAACCATCAGTTGTGGTCTTGCGAAGTACAACGTCGGCGACAACGCCAGCAATCTTTTAGACAAGAGCGAAAAAGCCCTGATGATAGCTTGTAAGCGCAGGAATAATGTAACGGTATTTGGGTGATAAATAATTACTTATTTTTTTCACTTTTTTTCCGTATTTTTGTATTTTATTAGGTTCCCTAAAGTCCTAATAACCCTAAATAAGAAGTTAAATTTAAATAAATAAAGGTTTCCGATAAAATGAACGAAGGACATATAGTTCAAGTGGTGGGACCAGTGGTGGATATCGAGTTCTCTGAAGGAAAAATCCCAGCTGTGCTGAATGCGATTAATATCGAAATGCCGTCCCCTGATAATCCAAGTCAAAATATTACTTTAGTATGCGAAGTGCAACAACAACTCGGCGAAGATAGAGTCCGCACTATCGCAATGGATTCCACAGATGGTTTAGTGCGTGGAATGAAAGCCGTAGATACCGGCGCTCCTATTTCTATTGCTGTTGGTCCAAACTCACTGGGAAGAATGATAGACGTTATCGGTAACCCAATAGACGGAAAAGCACCAGTGCAGTCCGAAATTAAAATGCCTATTCACAAGCCAGCTCCAGACTTCTCCGAACTTACTACTACTAAGGAAATGTTCGAAACTGGTATTAAGGTTATTGACCTTATTGAGCCATATACAAAAGGCGGAAAAACTGGTCTGTTCGGCGGTGCAGGCGTGGGCAAAACAGTTATTATCCAAGAGCTTATCCATAACATCGCTAAACACCACGGCGGTTACTCAGTATTCGCAGGTGTAGGTGAAAGAACTCGCGAAGGTAATGACCTTTATCGCGAAATGGAAGAATCCGGCGTTATTGATAAAACTGCGCTCGTGTTCGGTCAGATGAACGAACCACCGGGAGCACGCTCCAGAGTGGCTCTCACGGCTCTTACAGTGGCTGAATACTTCCGCGATATGGAAGGCAGAGACGTACTTCTCTTCGTAGATAACATTTTCCGTTTCATTCAAGCTGGCTCTGAAGTATCAGCTCTCTTGGGTCGTATGCCATCGGCTGTGGGCTATCAGCCAACACTCGCTACTGAGCTTGGCTCTCTGCAGGAAAGAATCGCTTCCACAAGAAAAGGATCTATCACATCTGTGCAAGCCGTATACGTTCCTGCCGACGACTTAACTGACCCTGCTCCAGCGAACACATTCTCTCACTTGGATGCAACAACAGTGCTTTCCCGTGCTATCTCTGAAATGGGTATATATCCAGCTGTGGATCCTCTTGATTCCACTTCTCGTATTATGGACCCGAACTCAGTGGGCGAAAGACACTACAACGTAGCTATGAACGTGCGTAAAGTGCTACAAACATATAAAGAATTACAAGATATTATCAACATCATGGGTATGGATGAACTCAGCGATGATGATAAAATCACAGTTAACAGAGCAAGAAAAATACAGAAATTCTTCTCTCAACCATTCTTCGTAGCAGAGCAATTTACAAGTAAAGAAGGTCGTTACGTGAAAATTGAAGATACAGTAGCTGGATTCGAAGCAATACTAAAAGGTGAATGCGACGAAATTCCAGAAAATTACTTCTCTTACGTAGGAACAATTGACGAAGTATTCGATAATTTTAAAAAATCATAATTTCATCTAAGCATTATGGCTGATCAATTAATAGAAGTAGAAATCATAACTCCGTCTCGCTCCGTATTCAAAGGGAAAGCTGATATGGTTACCCTTCCCGGAGCTGTGAGCGAATTTCAAGTTCTATATAATCACGCCCCAATAGTATCATCTTTGGTGCCGGGTTTGGTCAAAATAGAGCTTAATGGCGAAGTTAATAAGTTCGCCGTAGATGGTGGTTTGGTCGAAATACGCGACAATTATATCTCAATCATCTCTCCAATCGCAGACAGCAAAGGGACTATCGATGCTCCTGCCATGGAGGCAAAACTAAAGGAAAGCAAAGCCCGAATACTGACTAATCTAAGCGACCAAGAGCTCGAAGAGCTACGCCACGATATTCAGTTTATTGAGGCTCAATTAAAGATAACTCAATAACATCACTACTTTAGTAGTTGTTATAATCTCATATAATTATCTCCTTACAATAACAAAAGCTATCCCTATTATCTATAGAGATAGCTTTTTCTATTTTGTTTATATATCAAGGACTTATGGTACTTCTATCTTATTGATTATTTCCCTTATTATATCCTCTGTTTTTATGCTTTCAGCTTCAGCTTCGTATGTAATACCTATTCTGTGGCGCATCACGTCATAAACTATGCCGCGCACGTCTTCGGGGATAACATAAGCTCTGCCACGGAGGAATGCCATTGCCTTTGCAGCTTTCGCTAAGTTAATGCTGGCACGCGGGGAAGCACCGCAGGAGATTAAATTCTTAAGTCCCGGTAGCTGATAGTTATTAGGCTCGCGCGTTGCGAAGACTATATCCAAGATATAAGTTTCTATCTTCTCATCTAAGTATATATCCTTCACTAAACTGCGGGCAGCGAGAACATCTGCGGGAGTGAGCAGCTTTTCCACTTCTATGTTCGCTTTACCAATGTTGCGACGCAACACTTCGCGCTCCTCTTCTATAGTTGGATAATCCACCTGCAGCTTTAGCATAAATCTGTCCATTTGTGCTTCCGGCAGTGGATATGTTCCCTCTTGCTCTATCGGGTTCTGAGTAGCCAGCACTAGGAAAGGCTCTTCCAACTTATAGGTAGTCTCGCCTATGGTTACTTGCTTTTCCTGCATAGCTTCCAGCAGGGCACTTTGCACTTTTGCTGGGGCGCGGTTAATTTCATCAGCTAAGATGAAATTAGCAAATATAGGACCTCGCTTCACCACGAAAGACTCAGTCTTTTGGCTGTATATCATAGTACCGATTAAGTCAGCAGGGAGCAAATCCGGAGTGAATTGTATTCTCTTGAAAGTAGCGGAAACTATATTCGCGACCGTGTTAATCATCAGAGTTTTTGCTAAGCCGGGAACGCCTTCAAGCAATAAATGCCCACCTGTGAGCAGTCCAACTATGATTTTCTCTACAATTTGCTTTTGCCCTACTATGACTTTAGAGCTTTCGCTGGTTATTTTATTTGTAAATTCAGATGCTTGCTTAATTAGCTCGCCTAATTGTTCTAAATCTTGCATTTTACTTTTATATTCTATAATGCTTTATCTTACTTTTTCTAATGCCCAGTTAAACACTTCTATGTATTTATCTGCAGCTTGGGAAATAGGATAATGGCTATTCATTGCATTTTTGCGAATAGCATCCCAACTTTCGCTATTGTAATATACCTTCAAGGCGCGGGAAATAGCGAAATCCATATCCTCTGCATTGTAATTAAGGAATAGGAAGCCATTCCCTTCTTTGTTTTCCTCATTATACTCGAATACAGTATCTGCTAAGCCACCAGTGGAGCGCACAATAGGAATAGTACCATACTTCAGCGCATACATCTGAGTTAGACCGCAAGGCTCATAGCGAGATGGCAGGAATATGAAGTCACTGGAGCAAATTATCCTGTGGGCTATTTGATTATTATAGCCAATATACACGAAGATACGTCCCGGATACTTCGCAGCCAAGTAATTGAAATAGTCTACATACTTCTGCTCGCCACTGCCGAGAATGGCAAATCGCACATTTGATTGATAGAGGTGATGCTCCAGCTTATTCATAAGTATGTCTATGCCTTTTTGTCCGGTGAGGCGAGTAACCATACCAATAACTGGGATATCGGGACTATCGCTTTCGCTGGCATGCATTTGGTGCAGCAGGTCGAGCTTATTCTCTTGCTTATCCTTCAGAGTTTTAATGCTATAGTTCTTGTGGATTAACTTATCAGTCTCTGGATTCCACTCATCATAGTTTGCGCCATTGAGCACACCGATTAAATCACCAGAGCGACTATTTAAGCAGTCCTGCAAGCCCTCGCCAAAGTAAGCCCAGCGAATTTCCTTAGCATAAGTAGGACTAACTGTGGTGATCTTATCTGCGAACATAATGCCTATTTTCATAACGTTAACTGCGCCGTTCATCTCGAAGTGAGAGCCGGGATAGAACTCGCTCTGCGGTATGCAGGCAAACTCAAGCGCCCTTTTGGGGTCGAACCAGCCCTGATAGCCCAAGTTATGAATAGTATAAACTCCGGCTGTATGCTGAAAAGTAGGGTCGTTCCTATAGTGTGTCTTTAGGAATGCCATTGTGAATGCAGTGTGGAAATCGTGTGCGTGAAGGACATCAGGCTGAAAGTTCAGAGCTTTTGCAGCTTCCATCACGGCACGACTGAAGAAGATAAATCGCCTGTCGTTATCGCGATATTCATTGGGGTTTCCGTAAATCCCCTCTCTCCAGAAATAATCATTATTCTCTACCAAATAGCAAGGAACGTCCGTACCAGGGATAACCCCTTTCCATAAGCGGGCATATTCCACCCACTCTGAAATTGGCACATAAAGCACTATATCCGTTGGCGTGAATCCATTCTTATACGGATCGAATATAGAATGCTTTGGTATTATTACTATTGGATTATGCCCTTGCTTTTTCCATTCTGCAGGCAAGGAGGCTACTATATCCGCTAAGCCTCCTGCCTTTGCAAATGGAGCAATTTCTGCTGATGCGAGAAGTATATTCATATCTTTTCTCTTTTATTCAAAGAAATAATAACGAATTAGCCCGCAAAAAATTATATTTTTCTTAGAATCTCATTCTTCTGCCGCCGTGTCCCATTCCAGGAGGTGCGCCACTATCCTGCGAGCCAGAGCCCATTCCGCCGAATATTCTAAGATTATAAGTAAATGTAAGCAAGAAATACTGACGCAATATATTGTTCGATATAATTTCAGTATATCTATCTGTGATGTTATTTGTTAAGTTGCTATTCTTATTCAGCACGTCGAATGCCTTAAACTCTAACTGAGCAGCATTGTTTTCGAGGAACTTCACACCGATAGCTAAGTTCAACAAATGTGCATTTTGCTCTTTAGTATAGTAATCACTATTCAAATAGAAGAGATTCCACGAAGAAGCAGATACATAAATACCCCAAAACATAGTCCACTTTAGGTCTGCATTCAGAGTGAGAGCTTTATATGTATAATCTCTTGCGTTGCCGTTTGTATTCTTAGTGAAGTTATAATTATAGTCTGTGCTTAAGTTATAGTCGAGGTCTTTGCTAACATTACTATTAATACCGAATGTTGCATTATAGCCAAAGTTATTAGATTTGTTCTCTATACCATTGATTAAACCAGGTGTCTCATTATATGAAGCACCACCACCAAAGCTCATCTTCATCAGCAGAGCGTCGATAGGGAAGCTGTAATTCACATATAAACGAGAATCGAAATAGCCGTCCATATTAATTGGTCTATAGAGTTGGCTTCCAGCTGGCATAAATACATTGTTTATTGTAGTGTCTTTCGCAGCAGTATAGTAAGCGTTAGCGATGTAGTTATTTCTGAATGAGAAGTTAGTGAAGATATTGAACACGTTCTTGAAATCATCACTCATATTCATATAGAATAAGTGCATATTGTTTGAATATGTAGGCTTTAAGTCTGCGTTACCAATGTATAATTGCAGTGGGTTAGTTCTGTCCAATACTTCAGATAATTGCTCTGCTCTTGGGGACATATTCCAAGTGAAGTAACTAATACCTAATCGATTCATTCTGCTGAAGTTTAATCTAAATCTTACGCTCGGTAGGAAGTTCGCATTATTGTAATCAACAACACTTGCCCTTGGATGCACCATATCGCTATGCAAGTTCATAAGTTGGTATCGCAATGAAGTACCAAATTCGACTATTCCATATTTCAAGCGATAATTCACGCCAGCTGTGTTTGTAGTATATTTACTGCTAAACACACTGCTATACACATTAGAGAAAATATCGTATTTGCCAGTTTCTTCATTGTATGAATTTGCATCATTATTCAGCTCAGACGAAGAGTTATTGAATCTATAATATACTCTTAATGTGGCGCTGTCTGATATTGGCTCTACGTAGTCAACATCCACATTATAAGTGTAATTCTTTGAGGTTAAGTCCACTCTTTGGTCTACTTTTTCACTTGTATCACTTAAGTAATAAGTAGTCTGAGACTTCTGCAGGGAGTATCCATCTCTGTTGTTTATAGTATTATTAAGCGATAAACTGATATTTCTGCGTGGATTCTTGAACTTATGAACATAAACTATATCGTTATCGAAGTTGAATCCGCTATAGTTAGTCATATAGTCATTCTTCGCATCATTTATCTTTTGTCCGTTGTAGTCATATTGGCTAATAGCCGTAGAATAAGACTTCATTTCATTATTCTGATAAGTGAAATATGGGGCAATCATAATGGAATTGCTTGAATCTATATTCGCAGAGAAACGAGCGTTCACTCTGTGATTTAGATTCTCAGCGCTACCTTCGCCACCTTGATTGAACTTATAGGAAGAGTCGCCAATAGCGAAGTAATTTCTATTCACATTCTGAGTATTGCTATTGTCTGATAAATTGAAGAAATAAGAACCATCGAAGCGTCCCCAATTACCGAACACGTCCGAGAAGTTAATACCTACTGAGTGGTTAGTAGATATACCAGCAGATGGATCCACCATAAAGTCGGACGGACCACCGCGGAAGTTAGGCATTCTTGCTGCACTGCTAACATTCACGCCAGCTGTGCCTCTGCCCATTCCGCCCATACGCATCATGGACATCATTCCGCCGCCCATTCCGCCCATGCTCATAATGTCGCCCATAGAGAAATTCTGAATGCTCACGTTATTGCTCATTCCGAGAATTGTATATCTCTGCTGGTCGTTCATCACGTTTAGGACTAAGTTACCGCTGTATCTATTATCCGAGCCATATCCGCCAGCCACGTTTCCGAAGACGCCTTTGCGTCTATCTCTCTTAGTTATAATGTTAATAGCTTTTTCTTTTTCGTCGTCTTCTTTACCTTTGAACTCAGAGTTATCACTGTTTTTGTCATAGATTTGCACTTTTTCTATCATATCAGCTGGTATATTCTTCATCGCAACTTTTGGGTCGTCTCCGAAGAATGGCTTGCCATCAACGAGCACTTTTTTCACGGTTTCGCCTTGAGCTTTCACAGTTCCGTCGCTTGCTACTTCCACTCCAGGGATTTTCTTTATCAAATCCTCTGCCACGGCGTTTTCAGCCGTTTTGAATGCTTTTGCGTTGAACTGAGTAGTATCTTTGATAAGCTCTCCTGTGGTGCTAAGAGCTTCGACTACCACGGCTTCGCCTTCGATTTCGGCTTGTTTCAGGGTGATAGTCCCGAGGTTCACGTCTTTATCACCTCTGATAGTTACTTTTTTATCAACTGTTTCATAGCCGATGAAAGTAACTTCCACTTTGTAGCTACCATTTTTCACGGATTTAAGCGAGAAGGCACCGCCACTTGTGGAGTTGCTACCAGTGATTAGCTTACCTCCATCATCGAGCAACCTAATAGTAGCGCCGATTAGCCCTTTGCTCTCGCTATCGACCACTTTTCCTTTTATTTCTGCAGCAGACGCTATGGTATAGCTTAGGAGCATCACTGCCAGAAACGAAAATATTTTTTTCATAAAACCTATATATGTAAATTAACAATCTTCTAATCTAATTAGATATACTTAGACCATATATTTACTCATTTTTATGTTTTATGTTTCAGATTATTTGTTATTTTCCTTCAAAAATATCTATTATTTTTATAACATTTTTCACCTATTTCCGTATTCAGCAACCGAGGTGTATTTTTTCACATTTTTTGGAGATATTATTATGACACATGGCAATACTGACAACACTTCTAACGACAAGCAATCTCTTTACGCAGAAGAGGTTTATGCTCTTTCACAAATTGGGCTATCACCCCATCAAATTGCCAGAACAACTTACGATGATTACTGCGAGATTTCCTCGCAAAATCCTCGTATTGCAGACCTGCACAAAGAAGCAAGCGACTTGCTCGATGCTCAATATGAAATCGGCATCACAACCCTAACTATTCAAGACGCGGATTTTCCTGCCTCACTTCTTGCCATTGGCAACGACTGTCCCCCACTTATTCACTGTCTCGGTGACATTTCGCTTCTTAATGTAGAGAATTTAGTAGCTGTTATCGGAGCACGCAATGCCGAAAAAGCTGGCTTGGACAAGGCTTATTCAATTGCCAAGGAACTAACATTAGCCGGTAGTATCATAGTTAGTGGATTAGCTTTGGGTTGCGACAAGCAGGGACATCTCGCCGCATTGAACAATGGCGGCAATACCATTGCAATAGTAGCCACCGGCTTAGATTTAATTTATCCAGAGTCCAACACAGCACTTCAAGAACGTATTCTTGAATGTGGAGGCTTAGTAATATCGGAGTGTTTTATCGGCACTACTGCATCGGCATTCACGCTTACGCAGCGCACTCGATTGCAAGCTGCTTTATCAAAGGCGGTTTATATGGCGGAATCTCCTATCAATGGTGGCAGTATGCGTACAATGCGTTATGCTCGCAAGTATCACAAGCAATGTTTTGCTGCGAGTTTTGCGTGCTATTCCACTGCAAATATGGGCAACCAACATCTTTTGGATAACGGCTTAGCCACAGCCTTTTAATAATACAACACCAGCCCTCTCCTTTTCCAAAGAGAGGGCTGATTGAATAATCTGTAGCTAAAAAGCAGGAAATTACTTGATTACTGTGAATCTAATTGTGTTTTCTTCGCCGTTTGCTTTGATTGTTAAGAAGTAGTTGCCTTGCACTAAGTGGCGAACGCTTAATTCGATTGAATTAGCATTTTCGCTTAATGCTTGTGATTTGGTAAGTACTACTTTACCGCTAGCATCTACGATGTATAATACAGCGTCTTGAGCAACTGCACTGTTGTAAGATACTCTTAACACGTCAAATGTTGGGTTTGGATAAACGTTGAATTTCACGATGCCATCTTCTACTGATGAAGTACCAGCAGTTTTGAATGTAAATGGTGCAGACCATGGACCTTCGCCAGCTTCGTTGATAGCGCGAACTCTCCAGAAGTAGCTTGTGCCGAAGTCTTTCATATGAAGTGTGCGGATATTGAATGTAACATTTTCATCTTCCATTTCTACGTTTTCAAAGTCTGCTGTTCTTGATACTTGGATGTGGTATCTTTCAGCTGCAGTAAGTCTTTGCCATTCGAATTTAACGTCCATTTCTACGTTAGTAGCTTGATTTTCAGGGAAAATTAAGTTTGGAGCTTTCTCGAATTTAGTAGCCATAGTTCTGAATTGCCAAGTGTCAGACCAAGTTTCGCTGTTTTCTACGTTATAAGCAGCAACTTTCCAGTAGTATTCTTGGAAAACTCTAAGTTCTGGAGAATCGAAAGTTAAAGTATCAAAATAAACTTTTGTAATAGTAGTATCAGTTCTTACGAATACAGTATCAATTCTCTCGATTTCATTATTATCTTTATTAACCCAAGTAGTATCGTATCTGAAAATATCAGTAGTAGCAGTGTCCATTCTATAGATATTATCAATAACTTGCTTAACTACAACTTCTTCGAACATAGGATCTTGAGCAACTATTAACTCATATTTCACAGCTTTATGAGCAGCTTTCCAAGTGTATGTAGGTTTAAATTCTACTTTAGTAGCTTTGTTTTCTGGGAATACCAATTCAGGTTTTCCAGCAGGAGATAAGCTAGTTCTAAAAGCGAATACTTCAGACCATTCACCAGAAGATTTAGGATTATATGCTCTAATTCTCCAGATGTAGTCTTGTTCGTATTTAAGTCCAGGGATTTGAACTTTATTACCTTCGATACCGAGGAGAGTTTTAGCTAAGTGCATATTGTGGAATTTATCTGTACTGTCATTTGCGTATGCAATTTGAATTTCATAGTTAGTCGCATATTTCACAGCTTCCCATTTGAATTCTACTATAGTATCTAATTTAATTGATTCATTTGCAGGAGCAATTAAGGTAGTAGCGCCGAGTTCTGTAGTGAATTGAGCGAATGCACTGTATTCACCATTGCAGTTGCTATTGTTAATAGCAGCTACTCTCCAAGCATAGTTTCCGTAGTATTCT
>JBHADY010000268.1:0-13528 GCA_041855325.1 Ignavibacteriota bacterium | reverse complement strand
ATATTGCAAGATGAATCCTTCGAAGAAATAATAATAATTAAATCTGATGAGACTGCTCCCCCAGTGGATCAGAATCAATTAGAATTAGATAATCAAAATAAAAATTAGATACTTAGAAAAATGCAAAATAAAGATAATAAGTTTCTCCTATTGAACTATCCTCAGCAAAAAGCTGCTGTTGAGGTAATCATCTTCGCCTCGAACGAAGCCGTTACCACGGATACGCTATGCTCTGTATTCGAACTAAAAACTAAAGAAAAAAGCGTGCAAATACCGCCAAATACAGAAGATACACCCGCAGAAGAAACTACTATTGTTAATGCAAGTACTGACATTATTGATAATACCATTAATACTAATGATATTGACTATGATAAAGTGGCAAACGAAGAGATGGACTACTCAGTCCTATTTGAGAATATCATTAGCGACATTAATCACGACTTAGAGAAGACTGGACGTCCATTCCTTATTACTAAAAATGCCGGAGGCTATGTCTATTCCTCTAAGCCGGAGTATGGCGAGCTATTGCAGGCTATTTCCAAGTATAAAATAAAGAAAAGGCTATCGCAAGCAGCACTGGAAACTCTCGCGATAATAGCATATAAACAGCCTATTTCTAAGTCGGAAATTGAGCAAATTCGTGGCGTGAATTCCAATGAAATTGTGAACTCCCTTAACGAAAAAGGCTTAATCGAAATCACAGGAAGAAAAGACATCATTGGCAAACCACTGCTATATGGCACAACAAGTAACTTCCTCCTTACATTTGGACTTAACTCCATTGAAGAATTACCAAAACTTAGAGAAATAGAAGAAATATTAGAAACAGAGGAAGCTGAAAAGCCACACTCAATAACTCTGAACGTGGAAGAAGCTCCCGAAACCCCAAAAGTAGAATTTGAAATACCAGAATATAGCGATGTAGTCCTAAACGAAGACTACTCCGATACTGATAATAACCTAAACTAAGCAGACAAAGTGAAAGCATTAAAGAAAAAAAACAATTTACTTAGCAAGCAGATAGGCTCGCACAGCCTGTTCTACTACTTGAATGTATTGCTTGCTGTTATTGGTTTTTTTGCTTTTATTATGCTTATTATGATGGCTGGCTTCGACCTGAGTGAGCAAGTAGTTACCATACTTAACTATGTAATCAATCTGCAGATACTGCTCTTCGCCGCACAGGAAATATTGCGAGCCCTATCGAAAAAGAAAGACTCCAGCGGTTTTTTCAATAATATCCGGCATTACGGAGAGCTATTGCTGGCAGCTTTTTTGCTGGCTTATCTGCTTTTCCCGAATACCATAATTGGTGTCTTCGCTCGCGTCGTGCCAGAGTTTAATAAGAACGACTTAAAGATAATGTATCTTATCGTGGCGCAAATCCCCTTCCTCATTGTTATTGTCAGGAAGGTGCTGAAGTATTCGCAGCGATTCGGCAGGATTCAGCTTCACTCCGGTGCCATATTTATGATAAGCTTTGCTATATTAATATTCTTTGGTACTTTCCTATTCCTTCTGCCTAAGGCTATCCCAAGTGGCGAGGAACATCTCAGCTTCATAGATGCCCTATTCACCGCGACGAGCGCAGTATGCGTTACCGGGCTATCCATTATAGACCCGGCTACGCAGCTATCCACTCACGGACAGCTCTTCCTTATCTCTTTGGTGCAAATTGGCGCTTTGGGCGTGCTTACTCTTACTGCACTATTCGCTATGTTTGCAAACGGAGGTATCAGCTTCCAGATTCGCGTTATTATGGGCGACGTGCTAAGCGACGACAACCTGAGCGATGTAACTTCTATGATAAAACGCATTATTCTATACACAGCTGTAATTGAATTCAGCAGCGCTGTGATTATGTATTATGCCCTAGGCGGTAGCTTTTTAAGTTTGGATATACCTCTATTCTATGCTTCGGTGTTTCACTCTATATCGGCATTCTGTAATGCAGGCTTCTCTAACTTTGAAGCAGGCTTGATGAACCCACTACTGCAGAACAATTACATATTCCTCTCTGTGATTATGGTGCTAATCACCTTGGGGGGTATTGGCTTCCCGGTAATTCAGAATATACTAAGACTTAAGATATTCAAAAAAGGACACAAGAGGATACGCTATCAGCTGACTATCACGACTAAATTAGTGCTTATAACTTCAGCTGTGCTGGTATTCGTGCCGGCTGTGCTAATCTTCATCTTCGAGCCAATGACCTTTGTTCTGCCAGAGGCATCGAATGCGAGCAAGCTGTTTCATTCCCTCTTCCTATCAGTAACTACGCGTACTGCAGGCTTTTCAATTGTTCCATTGGAGCTATTGCACGCACCGGCTGTGCTAATCGTAATCATACTAATGTCAATAGGTGCTTCTCCGGGTTCTACTGGTGGTGGTATGAAGAACACCACTTATGTTATCGCTTTTATGCAGTTTATCCGACTTCTTAGAGGGCAGGAAAGGCTTATTCTATTCAATAGAGAAATACACAGGGAATTAGTCCGCAAGGCGCTACTCATTATGTTCACTTATGCTATGCTTGTGTTTATCGGCACTTTCATCATTGCAACTATAGAGCCGGACTTCACAATTGTGGATATCACCTTCGAGGTAGTTTCCTCGCTCTCCACCGTGGGGCTATCACGCAATTTAACGCATCTGCTATCAGAACCATCAAAATTAGTGCTAATTATGTGTATGTTCATAGGAAGAATTGGTGTTCTCACCTTCTTTATGGCATTCCATAAACCTAAGTTAGAACCAAATATTAAACTTCCTAAGACTAACGTAATGATAGGCTAATATTGTTATAATACTAATTTTTTTCGCAGGAAAGTTAGATTTTATTGAACAAATTTACTGATTCTGCGTTTACAAATTCGAATCATTCATTCACTAAAAAAGAAAGAAACAATGGAAAATAACAAATCTATCGTAGACCAAGTAGAAGAAGTAATTGATACAGATATTCGCCCATTCATCGAAGCTGACGGCGGAATGATTGACTTAATCGAAGTTGATCCAGATGGCGTTGTATACGTAGCTCTTTCTGGAGCTTGCTCTGGTTGCCCAGGCGCTTCTATGACTCTTAAAGGTGGAGTAGAAAGAATTTTGAAATCTAAAATACATGAAGTAAGCGAAGTGAGATTAGGCTACTAATCGCGAAAGCATCGCATACTGATTACAAAACATACATATATATTAGAAAGACTGCTCAAGGAATACTTGGCGGTCTTTTTTTTATCACTTAGCTATTTCGCATATTAATGTACGCAATTCACTTGGATAAAATCATAATTTTTCGTATTTTAATGTTTCCCTAAGCAATAGGAAACAAATATGAATAAGTGGTTTCTATATATATCTTTTTTTCTTCTTTCTTGCATTAGCTTGTTCGCGGATTATTGGCAGCGAATTGAGAATCTGCCAGCCGGCTACGAGCGAAATTACTATTTAGATGTTTTCTTCTTGCCATCTAATCCAAATTACGGCTGGATATGTGGCTATGACAGCAAAGTGCTACGCACTACCGACGGCGGTAAAACTTGGTTTGGCTCGCGCGTTGATAGAAGGCCCCTGCACTTAGAGAGTATTCACTTCGCTACTGAAAATGTTGGATATTGCTCCGGAGTGGAAGGAATATTCAAAAGTGTGGACGGAGGCCGCACCTGGACTGACGTTACAAGTAGAAGTATGGGATACCTCTGGGGCTGCTACTTCGTAGATACTATGGTTGGGGTGGTCGTCGGAGAGGGCTGTATAGACCATAAACAGAAGTTCTGGAGCACACGCGATGGCGGCGCTACATGGACTCTATTCGAAACCAATGAACCAAGATCCGGCATGACAGACGCCATCATATACGACCCCGAAGGCTTAGCATTTGCCGTGGGCAGCGGAAAGCTATACAAAAGCATAGACGGAGGTCGCACTTGGGAGAAATTCAAAGACACAGAGATCAATGATAGAGATAATCGCTGGCACGAGGAAATCACCCGATACAATAGGTCATTCCTACTTCCTGCATCGGGGTATTCCTACGCAGTAGGCAATGCCTGCCAAGGCGGAGAATACGGTGGCGGGATGTACTTCTCTACTGATATGGGAAATACTTGGAACGTAGTTCAAACAGCTACCCCTATGTATGGAACATACCTACTAAGTGATTCAGTTGGATGGGCTTGCGGATATTACGGATTAATTCTTCATTCTAAAGATGCCGGACAAGGATGGAAACTGAAAAACTGCGGTATAAATAAAAGGCATACAGACGATATATACTTCATAGATGAAAACAATGCTTGGGTCGTGGGAGACGGCGTTTGGAAACTATCTCGCGATGGGAATGCCTTTGAACCAGAGCTATTAGATTTCGGTACGGTGTGCTATCCATACGAGCTAATTGATACTGTATATTACTGGAATTACTCTTTTGATTTATCAGAAGTTAAGTTCGATATAGTCGATGATAGAGATGATTCATTCACTATGATTTATCCGCAAACTAATGATTATATCAGTATTCCGCCTTGCGGTATGGTACCTGTATTAGTGAAATACTCTCCTAAAGTCATTGGCGAGAAAAAAGCGAGATTAAGAGCGCAATCCCCCGGAAAGCCAAGTTTGTATTCAGAGATTATCGGTGCTGCCTCAACTTCATCAATAGTAGCCAGCGCAAATTCTTTAGATTTCGGCAAAGCTTATGTTAATAGAATATACGAGAAAAAGGTATTCTTTAAGGCACAGAACCCCGGTGAATACGTGGAATACATAAAAGCGGACGTAGAAAAAGCTGGTATAGTAAGCAGCTTAAATGGAAAGCTACCCGTGAATCAAGCACCTACTCCAGTTAGCTTTTACATTCATAGCAAAGACACTGGTGAAATCTCAATTAACTACACTGTGAGAATGCAGCCCTGCAGCAAAGATACTACAATTAAGGTGAAGGCACGTGTGGTCTCATCTATCATCAACGCTGCAGATACTGTGCTTAGCGTAGCCTGCCCACCAAAAGCAAAACAGACTATTAGCATTCCTTTCTGGAATAGTGGTAATCATATACTTACCATAGATAGCATAAAAACGAATAATAAAGAGTCGTATTTAACGGGATTTTCCCATACTCAGCTATTGCCGAGCTCATTAGAGATTGGAGCACGAGCGGCATTCCACATCACACTGCCGACGACTACGAAGTACCCGAATGACACGATAATAGTTAAGATATATAATAACGACTCCACGAGGTATTATAATCAATATCCCGCTCCTATGCTTGATGACACTACCAAAGCACCGAAGAACCCGTATATAATTAAGGTGATTCTGCAGAATGATTATGCTAAGCTAAACCTGCAACGGAAAGACAAAGAAGTGTTTAAAGTGTGCGTGGGAGATTCTGCGGCTACTAAATTCACAATAGAGAATAAATCGCCAGCAAATGCGAATTACACCTTTATCACTAAACTAAAGAACTGCCAATATAGCACTATTGATAAGATAGAAAGTAAATACTCACTCGCGAAGCACAGCTCGCAGGACTATGTGATAACGCTCACTCCACTTGATACGGGGGCATTCTCTGCCGTGCTATACTTTAGGTCTAAGGATTGTGATATCTTGGATTCCCTCGTCTTCGAAGGCATAGCTTATAATATTGATGTGGTGGCTAATCCATCTCGCATAGAGCTGAATAAAAAGACGGATAGAGATGAGAAAGTACAAATTAAAGTAAGCTCCAGCGGATACGGCGAGTTAGTGCTGGATTCTATAGTCAGCAGTAATGCCAATAAGAATATGAAGCTTAGCTATAAGTATGATAAAATATTGGTATTTAGGGATTCTACTCTATTTGACTTAGACCTAACTATAAGCAGTGATGAAGATGGCATTTATAAAGATACTCTATATTTCTACTTTAGCGGAATATGCACTAAGACCATAGCATTGCCTCTGCATATTCGTTCTATTAGCTCGCAGATTGCTATCAATAACACCACTAACTTTAAGCAAATTATATGCGAAAAACGCACTGAATACTCCTACATAAACATAATAAACGCAGGCGATGAAAATGAGATTATCGATAGCATACTTATTGATAATCCTGCCTTTAAGTTAGTCGATTTTAATCCTCCGATGACTTTAGTGCCTGGCAAAGAGTATAATATTAAGGTAAGCTTCACGCCTATTGACACAGGCACGACTACCGGAAATGCTGATATATACACAGATAAACTGAAAACTGCACACAAAAGCGTTTTGCTTTTGGGAATATACGGAGTTAGCACTATAGCTATTTCAAAGTATACACATAAATACGACAGCGTAGAGTATTGCTCGCCTATCATCTATGATACAATCAAGATAAAGAATAATGGGAATATCCCCTGCGAGGTGCAAATAATCACCACTGGCGATAAAGCACTGGAAGTAGATAAGGAGAAAGTGAGCATTCAGCCATTTGGCGAAGAGGCATTCGCTTTTTCTATCACTCCAAACGAAATAAGCCAAAACGGAAATTCGCGATATACCATAGAGTTTAAGAATCTTACCTGTCGGAACTCTGCTCTCTATGCTGCTACTATCTTTAAGATACATAAGGACTTAGCTATAGATAAGGAAAGCATAGTATTCGATAATCTTTGGGCGAATCTTAGCTTTAAAGACTCTGCGAAAGTGAAATCACTATCCAATGTGCCAATAGAGATTAATTCAGTAGAACTAAGTGGTATTGGTACTAACTACATAACACATAAAGGACTTAGCAAAGGCGATGTGCTCACCCCGAATGAACAGCGAACTATTCACTTCACAATTAGCAATATGCCTGAGCTATCAAGCATAAATGCAAAGCTGAAGATTACATATAACTCTATCTGTGATAATATTAAGGCAATTAGCCTTAGTGGCGAAGTGCCAGAAGAAGTGTATTACATTAAGATAAAAACAGAGAAATATCGAGTTCGCCCGAAAGATACTTTCGATATTAACATTATCTGCAATGAGACTATCCCAAGTTATGTGCCTATAGATAGCATTAAATTCCAGCTTAAGATGGATAGATTCCTCGTTAGCTGGAGAGATATGAGCTATAAAAACTCGAAAATAGAGTATAGAACTGATAATGATGGCTTATACTTCACTTTGAATAAACAAATGGCTACTCGCTATCTATATGATACTAATCAAGTTATTAGTATAGAGTCATTGCCTATTCTTGGTGTGCCAGATACTACGACTATCTCGCTCATCGGAACTGAGATATTCTCTCCGAAAAAGGTGATTCCAATAATAGAGAATGGCTTCCTCTCCATACACGACTACTGCGATCCGAGTGCAGAGAATAACCGCTTGCAGTACTTCGTGGCGAATGCGAAAATAAGCGAAAGAGCAAATTCCGTGTTTATTGAATACTCCTCCTCCGAGAACATAGAAATGCACTATCAGGTGAGCGATGCTATCGGCAGGATAGTCGAGCAAGGCGTTCTCCCGGCAAGTATAAACGGAGTGAAGGAAATAAGCAAGGATTATCCGCAGAGCGTGTATTTCATTCGAGTGTTCTATCACAACCAAATGAAAGCACAGAAAGCAGTGCTTATATACAATAGATAATCATTATTGAAACATAAACATTAACTATACAAACAAAAAGATTATGAAAAGATTAGCTTACTTAATTCTATTGGTTCTTATTAGTGGAAATGTGCTTGCTAATATTCCATCTAAACCAAAAGAGTATATTGCTCAGCCTTGGGACGTGCAACACTATGATATTAAAGTGAAGTGCGACAAAGACGGAAAGAAAATCGAAGGTACTTGCACGATTCACATAGACCTGAAATCCGCTGCGAATGATAGTAATAGCTTCTTCTTCCAGCTTAATAAACTAAAAGTAAATAAAGTAATTCTGAAAGATAAAGAAGTAAAGTATAATTACGTAGAACAAGCAGGCGATGCCTCCTATTATAGCGTTCCGCTGGCTGGAATAGCCGATAGATCTTGCGATATAATAATTGATTACTCAGGCACTCCCCAAAATGAAGGCGGAAAAGGCAAATGGGGCGGCATTCACTTCATGGGCGACTTGATGTTCAATATGGGCGTGGGCTTCCATTCTACGAATATCTCCAGCGGTAGCTATTGGTTCCCTTGCTACGACCACCCATCTGATAAAGCTACTTACGACATAGCTTTCATTGTTGATAATAAGTATAATGTTGCTTCCAGCGGTGTTCTTCAGAGCATAGAAAGGTATGATGATAACCATTCAGTGCATAAGTGGAAAGGCACTGTGCCAGCGGCTACTTATATGCTTGGCTTCGCAATTGGACTGTTGGACACCTTCAGCGTGGAGAGTAATACTCCGAATATAGTATATGCTAAAAAAGAACACATCGCCAGCGCTAAAAAATGCATAGGACGTCTTGACAATATGATACAATGCTTTAACGATTACTACGGAGAATATCCATTCGAGAAAGTTGGATATGCCGTTACGCCAATCGGTTCAATGGAGCACCAAACTATGATTTCCCTTGCTCAGGGCGTGCTGAGCGAAGATAATTCAACTACAGCAGCACACGAGCTTTCGCATAGCTGGTTTGGCGGTTCGCTCACTCCATACGACTTCCGCGATGCCTGGCTGAACGAAGGTTTCGCCACTTTCAGCGAAGCAATTTGGATAGAGTATATTAATCAAACAGACAACCAAGACTCTTTGGCTCTGCTAGCTTTCAGAAAGAAGATACATAATAACTGCATGCGTTTCACGAAGCAATCTCCTATGAGCGAAAGGTTAGAACCACTGTATAACTTCAACTCATCGCTTATCTCCAATTACCCAGAGCTTATATATAACAAAGGTGCAGCCGTGCTGGCTATCCTCCGCGAAGAGCTTGGCGATAGCCTATTCTTCGGCGCTGTGAGAGAATATGTTAAGACTTATTCCCTCGCCAACGTAAGCACTGCGAACTTCCGCAAGGTACTCGAAGATTACACAAAGAAAGACCTAACCGAGTACTTCGACCAATGGATTTACGGAAAGGGCTATCCACAAGTAGAGCTTAATGTAATTAGAACTGACTACCCAGACGGCAAGTATTGCAAACTGGAAATTACATCAAAACAAGTGCAAAAAGCCCCAATGAGTCAATTCACTAACTACTATATTGACTTCTCATTTATAGAAGGCAATAAGTTCATAGCGGATAGAAAAGCTACTTTCGCTAATGGAAATAATACAGTAGTGCTGGATTCAATTCCTGCTTATACTATCATAAGACCAAACACAGGACGCGCCGCTGTTTCCCTATACGAAGTGAGAAGCATTAACACCAGCGTAAAAGAAACAGAAATAGCAGAAGATAGCATTTCCCTATTCCCGCTAATATCTAACTCTTATATAAACATATCAGTTAGTGACAATAATACTCAAATAAACGATATAGTTATATACTCCGAAGCTGGCGAAGCCGTGCAGCACTTAAAGTTTACTAATAAAGTGGATATTAGTAATCTCTCTGCTGGGGTTTACTTCGCGAAAGTAGGAAATAGAATGCTTAAATTCATCAAAATGTAGAATTTCTCGCAACTTTAGCGTATTTTTGCGTTTCTTTTATTTGTGAATAAGACAATGAGAACAAATACTAAACTTGCATATATATTGCCTATTTTGGCGGCGCTGGCTATATTCATAGCCTCTTCCTTCCCTGGATACGAAGTGCCAAATATGCCCATAATGCTGGGCGATAAAATAGTGCATTTCGCGGTTTACTTCGTGCTCGGACTGAGCATTCTCATCAGTTTAGTAGTGGATAAAAACCATTGGACTAATGCCAAAATCATAATGATGAGTATCATTCTCGGCGCTCTCTATGGTGCAAGCGATGAGTTTCATCAGTCATTTGTGCCCGGTCGCTCCGTGGAGCTACTCGACTGGCTGGCGGACTGCTTAGGCGTGGCCTTTTCTTCCTTATTCATTAACCAAGTTAGACAAATTACTACATTCATATACACAAAATGGCAAAAGACTTCTTTAAAATAGAGAAAAACGATACAAACACGAAAGCTCGCGCCGGCGTGATTACCACTGACCACAGCGAGATACCCACTCCCATATTTATGCCAGTTGGCACGCAAGGCACGGTGAAGGCAATCTATCCTCGCACTCTAGAGGAAATGGATACGCGCATTATTCTCGGCAATACTTATCACCTATATCTGCGTCCCGGCACGGATATTATCAATAAGTTCGGTGGGCTGCACAAGTTTATGAATTGGAAAGGCAGCATACTCACCGACAGCGGGGGCTATCAGGTTTTCTCACTTAAGGATTTACGCAAGCTCAGCGAAGAAGGGGCGCATTTCGCTTCTTATTTGGACGGCTCTAAGCATATGTTCTCACCGGAAAAAGTCGTCGAAATACAAAGATTGCTCGGTTCGGACGTAGTAATGGTACTCGATGAATGCACCGAATACCCCTGCGAAAAGAAAGATGCAATTAAATCTATGCAGCTATCAGAAAAGTGGGCTATTCGTAGCAGAAAGGCATTCCTCGAGGATAGCGAACCACTTTATGGCTTTAGGCAGTTCCAGTTCGGCATAGGCCAAGGCTCTATGTTCGCGGATTTGCGACGTGAATACGCCCAAAAGCTCGTAGACATCGGCTTCGATGCTTATGCAATTGGCGGGCTATCCGTTGGCGAGCCAGCAGAGCTTATGTATGATATGATAGAAGTAACAAACGAGGTTCTCCCGCTGGACAAGCCACGCTATCTAATGGGTGTCGGCACTCCGGAAAACATACTCGAAGCGATTGAGCGAGGAATTGATATGTTCGACTGCGTTATGCCTACTCGCAATGCACGCAACGGACAGCTCTTCACCTCTTACGGAAAGATAAACATACGCAATGCTAAATACAAGTATTCTCAAGAGCTTATAGATCCAATGATAGACTCCTACGCCAGCCAGAACTTCACTCTCGGCTATCTGCGACATTTAATGCTATCAGATGAAATTATGGGCTTAATGCTTGCCAGCGAGCACAATATAGCATTCTATCTTTGGTTGGTGCGCACCGCCAGAGAGAAAATCCTATCGGGTGAGTTCTCCTCTTGGAAGCGAGAGTTTCTATTTAGATATAATAATCCAGAATAATTAAGATTACCAGAATAAGTATATAATAAAGGCTGAGCATCGCTCAGCCTTTTATCTTTGAGTTTAACTAATAATAACAGATTATTGAAAAATACACTTATTGAATTACCAATTTCCTTCTTTCATCTCCAATTTGTATGATATACATTCCCTTTGCAAATGCATTAAGTGGAATGCGTAACTCATTAGTGTACAATGTAGTTCTATACTTCACTTCGCCTAAGATATTAAGTATAATCAGCTCTTTTCCTATGTGCTTTTTCTTCATCTTTAGATTCCTTATAATTAGTTATTGTTTCTTTGTAATATTACAAAATTAACTATAATCTGTAAATGTTACAAACTTTTTTATTTTTTTTCTATTTTTTTTGAAAAAGTAAATTTATAGCCCACTAAAACGTCTATCTTTTTTTATAAAAGGTAAAAAGGAAAATATGAAAAAGCTGAAATTTGCAATCCTGTGGCACTTTCATCAACCATATTATAAAAAGAATGAGGAGTTTATTCTCCCCTGGGTGCGCCTGCACGGTGTGAAAGACTATAAAGACCTGCCAGAGCTGCTCTCCGAATTCGTAAGTATTAAGCAAAGCATAAACATAGTGCCGTCTATGCTCGTGCAGATTGATGACTACATAAGCCAAAAAACGCAGGATATGGTGCAAATCCTCAGCCGAAAAGCTAAAGCTGAGTTCTCGCCAGCGGAGAAGAAAGAGTTCATTCGTATGTTCTTCCTCTGCAATGAAGAGAGAATGATACGTCCGTACCGCGCCTATTCCGCACTGTTGGATAAAAGCCGCACACATTCATTCGATGAGTTTAGCGAGCAGGAAATCATAGACATACAAGTATGGTATAACCTCACTTGGATAGGCTATTTCTCCAAAGGAACGCCTTTCATACATAGGCTATTAAGCAAAGAAAGTGGCTTCACCATAGGCGAACGCGATGCACTGCTGTTCTATCAGATGGAAGTATTATCTATGATTACATCTAAGATGAATATACTTAAGTCTATGGGAAACTTAGAGCTTAGTGTTTCTCCTTTCTATCATCCAATATTGCCTCTGCTGTGCAATACGGACTCCATTCGGGAGGCAATGCCCGATGCTAAACTACCAGAAAGACAGTTCGCCTTCCCGCAAGATGCGAACGAGCAAATCAAGATGGCTGTAGATTACTTCCAATCGAAGTTCTTAGAAGCTCCAAATGGAATGTGGCCCTCCGAAGGCTCTATGTCAGACGAATCACTAAAGCTACAAATAGCTAATGGCATTAAATGGACTGCCAGTGACGAACAAGTACTAAAAAACTCGCTCGGCGATGAATACAAGCCATACTATAAGTACTTCCCAATTAAGTACAAAGCTGAAAATGGCGATATAAGCATATTTTTCCGCGACAACTCACTCTCAGATGCCATTGGCTTCGAATACTCCAACTGGCACGAAAACGATGCATCGAATGACTTCATTAATCGCTTAATGGGCATACGCAATTATATCGTTAATGAGTTGGGCGAAGACGCTCTGGACGCAGCTGTTGTCCCAATTATTCTCGATGGCGAAAACTGCTGGGAATACTACAAAGATAATGGCGTGCCTTTCCTGCGAGCGCTCTTCAGCAAGCTGCAGCATAACGAAGTACTACAAAGCGTGATCTTCTCCGAAGTGCTCACACCGTCAGTGGCATACACTCCAGAACTGACAAGCATTGTTGCCGGCTCGTGGATTAACGCAAACTTCTACATTTGGGGCGGACAAGAAGATCACCGCATAGCTTGGAGCCTGTTATCTGATACCCGCAAGTTAGTAGAAGAAAAGAAAGTCTCACTCGCTCCCGAAACCCTGGAAGAAGTGATGCGCCTCATTCACATTAGCGAAGGCTCCGACTGGTTCTGGTGGTACGGAGACACCCATTGGGCTGAGAATAAATACGATTTCGATGTGCTATTCCGACATAATCTGCGCGAGATATATACTCTGCTCGGAGAAGGCATACCCGATGAATTAAACATACCGATTAACCGCGCCCTGCAGAAAAAGCACGAAATCCCGAACAGCAATGCAATTGACTTAAACGACGACTGGCTGAACTCTCCGCTCTGGGCTAATGCCGATAAACTCCCTCAGTTCGCAAAACTATCCTCTATGCACAAAGTGGGAGAACTCATAAAAAGCGTTGCTCACTTCAGTGATGATAATAATATATATGTTAAGATTGAGCTATACAATCCAATTAATAATAATGAAATTAAGCTCGAAGTGAAGCAAGATAATGAAATACATCTGATTAGTATTCACAAAGATTCAGTTTCATTCTCAAATAATACTACAAAGATTAACTACCTTAGTGATGACATTAATTATGCAGT
>JBHADY010000267.1:0-6822 GCA_041855325.1 Ignavibacteriota bacterium | reverse complement strand
CTTCGATGCTATAAATAGATAGATGCGCAACGTCATTTTCTACTTTTTCGTCCAGCGGGAAAGCAATAAATGAGCTTTCTCTTGTGTATGGATTAGGAAAAGCATTATCTCTAAGAGTTAAGAAGTCGGCACTGGAATTGCTAATAGCATCGCAATAATACTTAGCTATAAAGCTATTCTTGCTCTCTAACTTAAAGCAATACTTATTATTTATAGTTGTATCGCATTCGCTATTTGAATTTAGTTCAGTCATCTTATAACTAAATGGATTGCTTTGCATATAATTGCTTGTAAGCATCTCTTTGCTTAAGTTAATAAGTATGATGGAGAGTGTATCATTAATCTTAGTTTTTTCATTCTTCATAACTATGCGCATAGGAAAATATGCGTATGGCACGAGTTTACCAGAACCCATAATAGATGGTGCTGAGTAAAATCGAGCAGTAATAAACTTTAAGCTATCCAAATCCTTAGCATCAGCGAAGTGCTTGCCTAAGCTTGCCTTAGATTTTGTATGGTATAGATAATCCGCTAGCTCTATTACTTCCTTATCTATGTCGCTATCAGGTTTATAAGCCTTAATAGTTGCATTTAGATTATCATAAAGGTAATCATATTTCTCTGTATTCTTCCAAAAAGTAGGAATAAACTCCGGAGTATAGCCATTTTCTAACATCTTAATAAACAGCACCGCCCAATAGTACCCATCAGAAGCTTCGGAAGAGAATAGGCTCATTTTGTTCGGATACTTTTGGAATATGTTCATATTGAATATATAATCCTTAACTTCTGGATGCATAATATACTCAAATGCAACACTGGTCATCTCCGCGAGGACATCAGTTTTATCAGTATATTGCTCATAAGAAAACTGAATAGCATGATTAAATTCGTGAGCGCAAGTAACCTTCAGCGCATCATAACCGAAAGTATTAAACGGCACGACAAACACGCCAGCATCATAATAACCATCGTCTTTGCTGAAGTTGTTATCAATTAGGATATAAGACGAAGTGGGGTATTGGCTACCGTCTGGAATAGTTACTCCATAGAAGCCAAGGTATTTGTTGCAACCCAAGTCCAAAAGATACACGTCATACAGACCATTTCCGCCTTTATTGCCATCGCTTTTTGGCTTTACCATTCCAAGTTTATCGACTTGGTAATCCAAAGCTTGATCTAAGAAATAAGCGGTGGAATCCACATAATCCGGCACGCCATTTTTATCTACATCGACTTTATCAACGGCATTATCACCTGTTAAGGTATAGTGAATCAGGAAGCGTCCTTTCGGGGAAGTATATTCCTTGTCAAGTTCTGGAACTTCTCGTTCCTGCAGGGTTTCTCCCGCTTTTAAATCTCTATTAAATATATGATTTAGCATCTCTCTCTTGTTTGGAGAGAAAGTTCCGCACTTCTTTACAGATAATTCTTTAGAATATAAAGAACTTACAGAAAGCAGAATAGCAAATAAAAATAAATATGGCTTCATAGTTGTATTTTTTGATTAAAAAAAGAGCATTAATATTCCTACTAGATAGCCTATTAACACTCTTTATTACTTGGCGATAACCAAGGATTATCTAAACATTTCTTTAATCATTCCCCATGTGCGTTTTACGCCACTAGTGGAATGCGTTACATTCACGATATTTGAGTAAGATGATGAGTTGTCTTTATAAACCACCTTTATTCTATAGGAATATAAGGTACTTGCTTGCAGTTCTTCAGCTTTTTGCTTCAGAGCCGACTCATCATAATAAGTGTATGAATTTAAATTTGCTTTTGCAGTTACTTCACTTAGCTTAGTGAATGAATGGTTCTTGCTACTGCGCTCAATTTCATACTTTTGAACGCTAGAGATATCGCTTGTTTTCCATTCTATCTTGATTCTATTCCCGTTTGATGAGGCGTTTAGGTAGTTGATTACTTCTTCGTTAGCGAAGAGAATCGCCAAGCCCACCAAGAAAAACACTGCTGATAATACTATTTTTTTCATATCTTTCAAAAGCAATTGCTGTACTTACGTTTCTTCCTTAAATATATGCAAAAATAAGTATAATATTTGAAATAAACTAATGATTTTAAAGAATTAACACAAACTTTATGGTTTTCTTTCGAATTTAGAGAAATCAGGACTTCTTTTTTCTAAGTATGCGTTTCGACCTTCTTGACCTTCCTCTGACATATAGAAGAGCATAGTTGCGTTGCCCGCTAGTTCTTGCAAGCCAGCTTGACCATCGCAATCGGCGTTCATAGCGGCTTTTAGGCATCTAATCGCGATAGGTGAGTTCGCTAAAATTTCGCGACACCACTTCACAGTTTCCTGCTCTAATTGTTCGTAAGGCACAACGGTATTAACCAAACCCATATCAAGTGCCTGCTGTGCATTGTACTGACGGCATAAGTACCAAATTTCGCGAGCTTTCTTTTGTCCAACAATGCGAGCCATATAGCTTGCTCCGAAGCCACCATCGAAAGAGCCAACCTTTGGACCAGTCTGACCGAAAATTGCGTTATCCGCAGCGATAGTCAGGTCGCAAACAAGGTGAAGAACGTGTCCGCCACCGATAGAATAGCCAGCAACCATTGCGATGACTGGCTTAGGGCAAGTGCGAATCATTCGCTGGAAGTCCAATACATTCAAGTGGTTAGTACCATTGTCATCACGATAGCCCGCATCGCCGCGAACGCGCTGATCGCCACCGGAACAGAAGGCTTTTTCGCCCTCGCCAGTGAGGACAATCACGCCGATTTCCTTATCCATTCGAGCATCTTGGAATGCGTCCATCATCTCTTGAACGGTCAGCGGTCTGAAGGCATTTCGCACTTCCGGACGATTAATAGTAATCTTCGCAATTCCTTCAAATTTATGATACTTAATATCAGTATATTTCTTTGATTCTATCCAGTTAAAAGTTTCCATTTTGTCTTTCATTTATAAATTTAGTAATAAGATTTAGCGTTTCTACTGGTGCGTTCAATAGCAAGTTGTGAGACGAATTTTGCACAACTATATTGCTAGAGTCCGGCAAAAGCTTGTGCATTTCTTCGCAAATTCGTACAAATTTTTTATCTTTCTCGCCGGAAAGCAGAAGAATAGGGAAGTTGAGATTCTGAAGATTATCCCAAAGAGGTGTCATCATTCCAGTTCCTGCGAAACGAAGGGACTTTATCACTTCTGATTTATCATTCATAAGTCTTTGTGATAAAATAGAGTTAATTCGTTCACTTGAGAAAGTAAACATTTGCTGAGAATACCAAAAATGGAGGAAATCAGTCATATCCATAGTTTTGATTTTGTCTATAATGCGGGCATCGTTTTCTATTCTTTGCTGGCGTTCCTGCTCTGTCTTCAGTCCTGCGGTTGATGAAATCAAGGTGAGCGAGACAATCATTTCGGGGAAAGCATTTGCTAAGGACAGTGCAACGCGTCCGCCCATAGAATATCCGATTAAATGTATTTTATTTACTCCTAAATCTTGAAGCTGGGAGTGAAGTATAAGTATAGTATTATCAATTAGATAAGCTTCTTTACTTAATAAAGTAGATTTTCCGTGACCGGGCAAGTCAAATGCTATAGAATAATATGACTTACTTAATTCACTTAAGAAAAGGGAATAATCAGCAGAACTTCCCAAAAAGCCGTGAAGCATTACGATAGCTTCTTCATTGCGGTAAGAGTTTGATATATAAGCTAATTGCGACATAATACTTCGTTGATTTTTTGCTTAAGCGCGTAAGCCTCTTCATTATCTATATTAAACTCAATCAATATCTTTTTGTCGTCAAGAATAGCGGCTTTATAGACTTTTTCGAAGTCTTCCATTATTTGGGGCTGGCAGTAATCTATTGAGAAAAGCTCCGCAGCTGAACGGAAATTCAGGTTAATCGGTGTTTGGAAGTAGCGTTCATATTCATCTACTTTTCCCACTGGTAGCTGTCTAAAAATGCCACCACCATTGTTATTAACTACTATAATTATGAATGCATTAGGAAGTTCACTTAACAATAACAGAGCATTTAAATCGTGGTAGAGCGACAGGTCGCCGATGACCAAAGTTGTTGGCATATTTTGAGCGAGAGCATAGCCTATTGCAGAGGAAACATTCCCGTCTATGCCGCTTGTTCCGCGATTTGCCTTCACGTCGATAGTCTTTCCAATCGGCATTGAATAATTATCAAAATTGCGGATTGTCAGGCTGTTCGCCAAAAAAAGTATACTTCCAGTAATGAGTAAATTATTAAGTGAATTAACAATGTTTAACTCACTGATATTACTTGGAATTAAGCTTTTTAATTTTTCGTATATGCTATAATCGTATTGCTTTAGGTTTTCGTAATAATCACTATCGCAAGTGATGTTCATTTCGCTTAACTTTTCAGCTAAATGATCGAAATTACAATGAATTACTTCACTTGCATTGTGCTGGAAATCTATTTTCTTCTTTATATCACAGAAGATGATGTATTCTGCATTATTATCTGTGGCGGATTTAATCATCTGGTGTAATACTTTAGAGACTAGGCGCGTTCCAAATTGCACGATATACTGAGGCATAAGCTCCTTATTTTCTAATATATTAGATATGCTTACTTGAGAAAGAGAGGAGTAAGTCTTCACTCCACTTTGTATATCAGAATAAAGAGGAATTTTATGCTCTTCAGCGAATCTTACGATAGTCTTATTAAGATCTATATTCTCAGTATTGCCTATGATGAACATCAACTTTCCGGAGAGGTAAAAACTTCTTAAGTCAAGCGTGTTAACATCTTTATAATTTGGATACTTAGTATATGGCTTACTCCATAGTTTCCAGTCTTCTAACTTCTTGCTTATTACGCCTTCAAATGGCATATCACTGAGGAATGGCTCGCGGAAAGCACAATTAATCTGTAAAGGCATTCTTCGATTGGACATAGCGAAATCCAGCTTGGAGAGTATATGCTCAGGTTGTAAATACCTATCAGCGCAGTCAAACTGCAAGAAATCAGCATAATTGGAGTATAGATTTGTCTGGTTAATTGCCTGATTCGCCTGCGTTCCGAGTAGCTCGGAAGGGCGATCAGCCGAGAGGATAATCAGCGGGGTATTCGTCTCGTAAGCCTCGATTACAGCGGGAAAGTAGTTAGCGGGGGCGCTCCCAGAAGTGCATACAAGCGCGGAACGTTTGCCCGAACGATTATAGCCCAAACACATATAGGCAGCGGTGCGTTCATCCGGCGCAATAGTTACTCTTAAGTCTTTATCTTTTTCATACTTAGATATTGCCATAACAAGCGGAGTGGAGCGAGAACCTGGCGAGATAATGAAATGCTTAACCTTCCATTTAATCAGCTCTAAAATGATTAGCTCCGCAGCGAAAAGATTCACATTATTTGTGCTAAATTCCTCTGTCATTGCCGCTCTAAGTAGTTAGTAAAATTCTGAAATTTGTTATCGATTTCCTTCCATTCTTCATCTGGAACTGAACCAGAAACTATACCAGCTCCTGCGTATAAGTACAAGTTATTATTATGCATTAGCGCTGAACGCAGCGACACGCAAAACTCCGCTTTATTAGCAAAAATGCAAGCCACAGCACCAGCATAAGCTCCACGAGTGAAGCCCTCGAACTTAGGAATTAATTCAATTGTCGCCTCCTTAGGATATCCATTCACGGCGGGGGTGGGCATAAGCAAATCGGCGATGCTATTAATATCCTGAATGCCGCTAATTGGCTTGCTCAAAGTGCCATTAAATGCTATCTGTAAATGATTGATATAATTGAGCTTTTTGCAGTTTTTCTTGCTTTCATCGACGGAGAAATCAGGCTTAAGAATCTGCGGCAGCCTCTCCTTAAGATAACGCACCACGAGGTGATTTTCGGAGATAATTTTCTCATCTACCTCTTCGCTATCACTGAATGAACCCGCGAGTGCTTCAGTTTCAAAGTGCTTACCATCAGTCTTGAATAACTTTTCCGGAGAATTTCCGAAGAAAATATTATTCTCATCTACTTGTAGATAAAAGTTGTAAGTGTTTATATTTCGGATACATAGCTCGGCGAAGAAGGCAGCCGTGTTTTGTCCTTCGGCTAAAGTCAGTGTCTTTCGGCGAGCCAGCACGATTTTTTCATATTTCTTCTGCTTAATGTCATTTAAAGCGGAATTAACATTTTTTCTCCATTTTTCAAGAGTAATTAACTCATTAATATCATTATACTTAAGTCTGTTCAGTTGAGAAAGCGATACATTGCCTATGCTTAGAGTATCCAGCACCTCATTTGCTGTGTCTAAATTCTCTGCGGAAAAGTTAATCACGAAGCTATACTTATCATCATTTCTCTCTATAGACCAAAGAGGTATAAGTCGTTCTAAATTATTGAATTTACTCCATTCACTTGATAAAGGTTCTTTCTTGTTGAATCTACGCACAGAAAGATGCCTGACATTCTCAATAGAGTAGTTATCGTAAGCACCATCGCGATTTAGATTGTGTCCGCACAAGCATTCGAAGTCCTTGCAATCGTTCTGCCAATAATACTTTTCCTTAGTATCAATAGCCACGAGCAGAGATAATATATTGCATTCAGGTATTGGTAACTCTATTCGTTGCAGTGTGTTAGGAGAGAAATCCTTTGTGGAGTTAATCGCTTTCTTTGCCTGTTCCTCTATGCCTAAATAAGAGAGTAGATTCATTACTGTGTACTTGTCTTTCCGTGTTAAGTGTTATGTATTGTATGTGCTTAAGTCTTATGATTTTCGTGTGAGCAGCCACTTGAACTACGAGTTTGCACATAGAAATTACAAAATTAACTATATAATTTTACAGTAAAAAAT
>JBHADY010000266.1:0-7361 GCA_041855325.1 Ignavibacteriota bacterium | reverse complement strand
GAAAAATATAAAGCTCGCGTGCTTATCGACGATGCACACGCTACCGGCGTTGTTGGCGTGGGCGGACGTGGGACAGCTTCGCATTTCGGTCTGACCGACAGGACAGATATGGTTATGGGCACTTTCTCGAAGACATTTGCTTCTCTCGGCGGTTTCATCGCCGGACCAGAACGCACTATTAACTATATTAAACACCACTCTCCAGCTCTTATCTTCAGTGCAAGCCCTACTCCGGCATCTGTAGCTTCTGCTCTCGCTGCTTTGGATATTTTGGAAAAAACTCCTCAGCTCGTTAGCAAGCTAAAACGCAATTCAGACAAGATGCGCGACGGCTTTAGCGAGCTTGGTTATCACATAGATCCGGGAATTTCGGCTATAGTGCCTGTGGTTATCGGCGATGTGGAAAAATCATTCTACCTATGGAAGTCCCTATATGATGGCGGAGTATTCGTGAATGCGTTTATTCCTCCGGGAGTGCCGCCTAATCGCTCTATGATGCGCACAAGCTATATGGCTACGCACGAAGATGTGCATCTAAATAAGATATTGGACATATTCGGAAGAATAGGCAAAGAAATCGGCTTAATATAATTCCAAAATCAGAAATATAATTTCACTAATCAGAAAGTAATATTTATACAATAATAAAAGGTTATATTAACTAATGAAACATTTACTCACAACTTTAATTTTAGCGTTCTTTATGAGCAGTAATCTATCGTTCGCTTCTGGGGAACTCCCAAAGAGAAGCGACATCAAAGATAAGTACAAATGGGATCTTACTCACTTCTATAAAAATGATGCTGAGTTCGAAGCTGAATTTAAGACAATACAAAATGCAATAACTAAGTATAAAGATTTTCAAGGAAAAATCAATTCTGCTGAGTCTTTGCAAAAAGTACTCGATTTCCACTTCGGAACTATGAAGACTTATGCTAAGTTGGTAGTCTATACTTCACTTGCAAAGGATATGGATCTCAATGACCAAAAAAATATGAGCTTATACAATAGAGCTACTAAACTTGGTGCTGAACTCTCTGAAAAAGCATCTTTCCTCGAACCAGAAATCCTCTCTCTTCCTGACGGAAAAGTAGTGTCTTTCGTTAAGTCTAACCCAAAACTTAAGCAATACGAACACTACTTAGATGGTATTCTAAGAATGAAATCTCATACTCTTTCAAAAGATGATGAAAGATTATTAGCTATGCTTGCCCCTATCGGCGAAGTACCAAGCGATGCTTACTCTATTTTGAATGATGGCGAACTGCCTTTCCCTGTAATCAAAGATGAAAACGGAAAAGACGTGCGCATTTCTCATGGTAGATATAGAAGCGCTCTCTATAGCCTTGATAGAGAATACAGAAAAAGAGTATATCAAGGCACATACGTTCCTTATAACAGCTTAATTAATACATTTAGCACTTTATACAATGGCAGAGTAAATACTCGTCTTATTAACTCTCGCGTGCGCAACTATAAGAATGTATTAGAAGCATACTTATATCCAAATAACATTCCTGTTTCTGTGTATGAAAACCTTGTGAAGACAACCAACAAGAACCTTAAAGCATTACACAGATGGGCTGCTCTAAAGAAGAAATACTTAAAGTTAGACGAGCTTCATCCTTATGATACTTATGTAACTCTTTTCCCTGGAGAAAACAAGAAATTCACTTACGAAGAAGCTGAACAAATTATGTACAAAGCTCTCGCTCCTCTCGGACAAGACTACCTCGATGCTCTGAAGAAGTGTTTCTCTAACCGCTGGATTGATGTATATGAAACTCAAGGCAAACGCAGTGGCGCATATTCAAATGGTTGCGGCAGCGTTCACCCTTGGATTCTCCTTAACTGGGGTGGCACTTTGGACGACGTATTCGTTCTTGCTCACGAGTTAGGTCACAATATGCACTCTTACTTCACAGAAGCTACTCAGCCATATCAATACTCTGATTACACTACTTTCGTGGCAGAAGTGGCTTCCACTACTAACGAAGCTCTCCTTTTGGATTATTTCATCGAAAACGCAAAGACAAAGGAAGAAGAAGCTGCTTTAATCGAAAAATTCTTAGTGAATGCACAAAGTACTTTCTTCCGCCAAACTCGTTTCGCTGAGTTCGAAAAGACAGTTCACGAATTAGCAGAAAAAGGACAATTCCTTAACTCTGAAGAGCTTACTAAACTCTTCGCAGACCTATATCAAAAATACTGGGGACCAGAAATGGTAACCGATAGAGAAGAAGGTCTCTCTTGGGCGCGTATTCCTCACTTATATCACTACGACTTATACGTATTCCAATACTCAACTGGTTTCGCTGCTGCACAGGCTTTCGCTGAAAAAATAAAGACTGAAGGCAAGCCAGCTATCGAAAAGTATTTGAAGTATTTCATCTCTGCAGGTAACTCTGTTTATCCAATCGATGCCCTCAGAAATGCCGGCGTAGATATGAGCACATCAGAGCCAATCGACAAGATGCTTGATAAATTCAACAAATACCTTGACCGCTTAGAAAAGATTCTTAAAGAAATGAAATAATAAAAAAAAGCCCGCTAATTAGCGGGCTTTTTTAGTGATTGACTTTTGTCAATCACCTTTTACTTTTTACCTTAATAAACTCTTCGCTCGCTGGATAAGTGGCATAATACTTTAAGCGTTTTTCCTTTAAGATGATTAAGTCTGAATACTTGCTGTCCTTAAAGCCGAGATATTTTGATACATTGCTGTTTCGCGGAATTTTAGTAAACTTTTCGTTGAATATCTGCTTAATATCTTTATCACTTAGATTGCTTATAAAGTAAAATTTTATCTTTTCCTTATTGTCTATCTTTTTGTTGATAATACTTGCTAAATCCATACCCACGGTGTTGCAAACGACCTTGCAATTATCATCAAAGTTGATGAAAAAGATAGTAGTATCAGACACAGATTTAATAAAACTTAGCTCGCTTGGAATTTCTCCCAAATCATCAATATTGCGAATAGAAGGAACTTTTCTGCTTAGTATATCTTTTAGCGAGAGAGCTTCCATAGATTTTGCTTTGCGAGCTTTATTCAGAGCTTCCAGCTTTTTGTCGAACATTGGGGATTCATAATACTCGTATTGAATGGCTTTCTCGATGAAAATGCTGGCAGAATCCAATTTACCTTCATCTATATAAACATCGACGAGGATTAAAGACAGCTGCATTAAATCTATATGGCAACTATTAACTGTGCTGAATATTTTTTCAGCTTCATTAAAGTATGCTTTTGCCTTGTCGTACGCCTTCTTATTTGCGTAATGAATGCATAGATTTGCATATTGGGATATTAATCTGCCTTCGTAAAGTTCATTGCTCACACCGATTACGTAGTCGTTCGTGTCTTTGCTAATTCTGGTGGAGTAATATTGATCTTTATAAAATTTCAGTAGCCCTTCTTTTATATTAGCTTGTCTATCTCGATAAATAGGATTAGCGTCTATACGTTGCAATTCTGAAAGCTGAGCTAAGTAGTAAGTATCATTGTTCTTTAGTGCTTTTTCTAAGTTAGAGAAAAGATAGTCCAATATTCGGTTTTCGAATTCATCATCTTGGAAGAAACCAAACATTCCATTCACAAACTTATTCAGAGCACTGAAGAGAGGTTTGCTGTCTGTATGATATGCCACGTTTATTAGCTCTTTTACTATATCAATAGCTTTTGGTGGCATTCTCTCTAAATCTGGACGTTGCGAGAAGAAAGCTGGTATTATCTTTAGATTAACTATAGCAGCACTATTTGCGAGAGTACAGTTTTTAAACTCCTCGCCTTGCAGTTTCTTTAGGTACTCAATTGCCTCGTCTTTGCTACCAATCATAGAGTAAGACATAGCCATAAATGAGTATAAGTCCATCTTATCTTCCAAAGATGTAGGAGGATTTTTCTCTGTATCAGCGATTATAGCATTCAGATATTTTAACACAGTGTCGCGCATTTCTTCCTTGCCTCTATTTAGCATAAATGCGTAAAGTTTATAGTGGTGATTAAACGGAAAATTGGCGCGTTCTTTTGCGTCATAAGCAAGAATTTCCTCTACAGTGCGCAATCTACGCACATCTCCAGAGTTTTCGCAAAAGTGATATTTTGTTCCTGACTTATCAAGATTTGACTCTAAGCCAGTCATTTTGCTTGGGTCTTCAGTAAATAGCAACACGTTAAGTTTATTCACTCCGGAAGGCACTACGAAGCGAGAAATCAGAATTGAATCATTATTTTCCACTTTGTTAATTGGAATTACATATTCTTTCAGCGTATACTCGTCGCTGGACGAGAAGAATAATTGGCACTTCGACGCCAAAGCTTCTTCTTTCGATAGCCTGAGGTGCTTCGTATTATAGTAAATTTTAACTGAGTCGCCTGCCTTGTATTCATTTTTATCAAGATACATAGCGAATGGCTTAAAGGAAGTTTTTTCTCCAGATGAGCAGGAGAGAAGTATGAAAAATGATAGCAAATAACTGGTATTAATAAATTTTATCATAGTTATTATTCGATTTTGTATTGATATTATAGATAGAACAACCGCTTCCTCATATACTTGAGGAAGCGGTATTATTATTATGCTAATTTATTACTTATCTTTAGGATATACCTTGATGAAAATCATAGGCTCGCTATTTAATGGCATCGGTTTAGGTGCACTGCCATCGTAATAGGCATTTACTTGTTGTTTGTAACCGTAATAAGGATTAAGCAAATATGGAGCAGACTCTTTTAAAAAGTTACTAAATTCATACAAGCAATCTGCTTTGTTACCAGGGTTAGAAAATACTTTGTCAAACCATGTTACAGCAACATAATAGTTATACACATAACATTGATCTCCATATCCTGGATAACATTTCTGATGTGATTGCTTATGATCGCCATATTTTACATCTTTGACGTATACCCAATGGCCTCTTTCTTTAAAGCCATAATCATACAATACATCACCATTTGGTAGTTCTTCTCTGCGTGGATAATCTTTTGAATCATCTCGCGCCTTAGCACTCGCATCAACAAAAGTTGTGCCCAAAAGCACTAAACATAAAATAATTATTTTTTTTAACATTGATATCTCTTGTTTATGTTTATTAAAATACTCCTAAATATTCATCACTTTGCCCTTTATGTATGCTTTAGCAAGGGCACGCTAAACACAACATAGTGGTAACAAATTTTAGGCATCCGAAATTAATATTTTTTTTTAGATAATCCAAATATTTTTCTCTTTTTTCTTTTAGTTAATATAATATTTTGATAATCGCAATAGCGATTATCTAATAATCCACTTACGGCTTTAGCCGCAATCTTTATAATCTTTTAAATCATTGAATCCTAGTTCAAGAGATAATGAATTAGCACTAAAAAACAACGGGCGACCACAAGGGTCGCCCCTACGTCTGCTGACGCAGAAAATTCTGATTATAAGAAAATCGCTTTGGCGATTTTCTACCAAAACTTTTACCTTTTACCTTAATTGGCTTCGCCAATTATAAAAAAGCCACTCATTCGAGTGGTTTTTTTTTTAGTCGTTCGCCTTCTTTAGCGGTATCGCTACTAAAATGTAAGCGATTATCGCTAATACTACTAAGCTGACAATGAATGATGGGTTAGTGAATAATGGAGTTGGGAATATATCAAATACTGCAAAACCAGCAAATACTAAGCCCATAAGCGCTTCGCCGGCGATTAACCCAGATGCGATTAATACGCCAGTGTTTTCTATTTTCGCTTTTTGGTCTTCGTTGTGGTTCTTGCGTTTTTGGAAGAATTCCACTATACCTTTTACTATACCACCAATGAAAATAGCGAATGTAGTTTCAAGAGGTAAGTACATACCAACTGATACTAACATAGGGCTCTTTACTTGCATCAAGATGAAGCCAACGCCCATTAACATACCTACTATGATGAGAGGCCAAGCCATTTCGCCACCTACTATACCCTTAGAGAGAATAGCCATTAAGCTGGATTGCGGAGCTGATAGCTTAGGGCTACCGAAACCGCCAGCATAACCTTCGCGAAGTCCCATAGCAATGTCGCCTTCGTTCAGGAAGGATAATACTAAGAACATTACAGAGCCAGAGATGATAACGCCGAAAATGTCACCAAGTTCCATCTTCCAAGGAGTACCACCTAAGATGTGTCCTACTTTTAAGTCTTGGAGCATTTCGCCAGCAACTGCTGCTGCAACGCACACGATAGCCGCAACACCAAGTACTGTGGCAACGCCTTCGTGTCCGCTAACGCCCATAAGCACCATTACAAGAGCAGTAACCACGAGAGCTGTAAGAGTAAGCCCTGAGATAGGGTTGTTACTTGATCCCATAATACCCACTAAGTAACCAGAAACCGCCGCAAAGAAGAATGCAATGATAATAAGCACTGTGGAAGCCACGAGAGATACAACAAATGATGCATTAAAGATGAAGTAAGTAATGCAGAAAGTAGCAATCGCAACAAGGACTATACCACCAATAACGATTAGGAAGTTTAAGTCTTTGTCTGTGCGGGCTGTATCTACGGCTTCGCCTTTTGCTGCTTTTTTCACGTCGTTGATAGCGCGAACGATACCAGTTGTTAAGCTGTGGCGCATATTGTAAAGAGTATAAGAAGCACCCACGAGCATACCGCCGATAGCGATAGGACGCACGATGAACTTCCATACCTGATATGCCATATCGATCCAGGCTTTAGTTTGAGCTTGCTCCATAGTCATTGCATTGCTTGCGGATAGCTTGCCAGAGGCAATCATAGCACTATTTTCAGCTAAGATAGCTTGAGCTAAAACGTCGAAGTCAACGTAAGGAGCGATAAAGTAGAGGATAATCGGAGTGAGAAGTCCCCAAGCAATCATACCACCACTAAAGTTAAGTGCTGCGAGCTTAGGACCGATGATATATCCCACACCCATATACGCTGGGCTAATTCCCGGAGAGGAAATAAGCATACCGCCCTGTCCTACGAACTTAGAACCTGTGATAGTTTGCTTGCTGAAAGTTATGAACTTTTCGACAACTTCAGGGAATACCTTGAACTGACCAGCTGCTTTAACCAAAGCACCGAAAATCATTGAACCGAAGAGGAACTTCGAGCCACCGCCGCTGTTGCGTCCGGTTTTGTGAATTTCAGAAGCTGCTACAGATTCTGGATAAGGGAGTTCCGCATCTTCGACCATAACGCGTCTAAGTAATGCCACGAACATAATGCCGAGTATTGCCCCGAAGATGAGGATTAATGTTGCTGTAATGTAGTTGCCAGCAGTAAGGAATGGATTCCAAATTCCGGCAATAAAGAAGGCTGGGATAGTGAAGATGGCGCCCGCTGCAACGGATTCACCGATAGAACCCACTGT
>JBHADY010000265.1:0-2626 GCA_041855325.1 Ignavibacteriota bacterium | reverse complement strand
CTTTTTAGCTGTTACATCAGCTTTTTCTGAGTTAGAGATTGAAAAGTCTGGAACTATTGAAGTTTTAAGATTCCCTGTATGCAGACTGAAAGTAAAAATAAGCGACGATGGAAATATCATTGACCTAAACAAACTTACTGTAACGTTTAAGGAAATGGAGTTCTCCACTGTGGCGGATTCTATCATTTCAACCAACGATAATAATACCTATTACGTCTATTGGAAAAGCAAACTTACAACTCATTATCCCTACCAAGTAGTATTCTTTACTTATGGTAATGAAGTGGCTGTGGAGAAATTCTTTATGCCAAAGAATAATTATCCTATTCCTACTATAATTTGCTTCACTCCCCTGAAAAAACCATTCTTATATTTTAATAAGCCACTCCCGGGACAAGAAACTGAAAAACCACTCGATATACAGGTAAGACCAAATGGCACACCTCATATCGTCATTGATTCGATTAAGACATTCACTGAGTTCTTCAGAGTGAAATTCAGTGGCGGACATAATAACTGGAATCCACCTCCTGGAGAGTATAGAGAAGGCTATTACTACCTATCTATTTACTTTAATGGACAGGATAATAACTTCTATAGCGATAGCTTAGTTATCTATTTTAATGGTAACCAAAAGGTGAAAGTTAATCTAATCGCTAACTCTTACAAGGTAGAGACTAAAGAGAGTATTTGCATAGTAGAGCCAACTAAGGATTCTGTATGGGTGCCTTGCTTCGATAAGAAGATAGTATGGCAGGGCGGAAATAAAGGCTCTATGTATTTGGTGAACGTATCATACGATGGCGGATATGAATGGGAAAATGTAGGCGAAACGCTCGATACTTTCCTCTTCTGGAATGTGAGGAATGTGCCAACTGAAAATGCACTGATTCGCGTATTCCAGAGATACCAAGAAAGCCCTGAGTTCAATTATGCAGACCTTAATGGATTTAACTATACTGTATATGAACCTTATGCAAGAATGCTCGCAGCATGTACTTATGGTGGAAAAGTACAAGAGTTCATTTTCGATGAAAATGGCGAACCGAAAACATCCAGAGTAAGATACTTAAAGACTGAACCTGAAGAAGACGAAGAGTTCGAGGTTACTGGAGTGCAATATACTCGATATACCTCTGATGAAGTTAGAGATTTAGCTGTGGCTCATCACAGAAGATATCTTCCTTTTGTAAGTGCAAAAGACGAAATAGCAATTTTCAAAGATCAAGATGAAGAGCCGTATAAGAGAGTACAACTCAACTATGTAGTAAGCAAAATGCAGGTTGATGAAAAAGCGAGATATTTAACTATTCTCCCACATAATTCCAATCAGCTACATTTATATAATACTGAAAATTATGATTTACATAAAACACTGAGTTTTAGATATCCAGTTACTGGATTTAAGTACACTCCATTCGGAGATTCACTATTCGTTACTCTGATGAGCAATGAAATGATTGTTTTAGGTTCAGATAACTTGGAAGAGATAGATAGAAAAAGCTACTCCGATTTACCTATGATTACGGGAGCAGTCGTATCGCCAGATGGAAACTTCCTCGCTGTATCAACTGCTAGCATTCCTATGGATTTGCCTAATCTTGTGTATTATAAATCAGCAGAAGCTCCTATTTATGTTTATGATACTAAAACAGGTGTGAATATCAGATCCTATTTCTCCAATAGGTTTAATCCTATGGGAATGGACTTCACTCCGCATTCTAATGCTATCGTAGTGGGAAGCCACAAACGCGAGCATATTATGAAGCGAGACCTGAATAATCAATTAGGATTAGACTACTTTAACTTCGCTAATGAATTCCCGAATGATACTATGTCTTCCTATTCATACGCGAATAGAGAAGGATACCGCGTAGCTGGGGTTATGCAAAATGGCGAGTTATATATTAATAGATTTGCTTTCACTCAGTCTGGAAAAATGGCAGAGCCATTTAAAATACGCAATCCAAAAGTGAAGGTGGAAAGCTATGACTTTGAAGAAGTATTAGTCGATCATAAGACTGAGCAATACCTTAAAGCACTGCTTTGCAATGTTGATGAATTACCGATGATAGTTCACGAAAACTATATGCTGCAATATGGTGTGAATTATACTTTCTATTTGGATAATCCAGATCTGCCGGATACTCTCTATCCTGGTGAATGCCGTGAGTTCCACGTATTATATCACGCGAACGATACTGGCAAAGTGGTAGATACTATAAAAGTAGCATCCTGTGGCAATGCATTCTATATTCCGCTTATGTCTTATTCTCAACCAAGAAATATAGATTTCTATGAGAAGGTGATTGAATTCGGCGAAGCTTGCGTTAATACTCCTAAGTCTAAAATTGTGAACTTGCTTAAAAACATGGACACGGTGGATCTGAAGATCAAAGAACTTAAGATAGAGAATATTGGTAATTATGCAAACTTTAGGATAAAGGGCGAAACTAAGGATATCATAGTGCCGCCTAATCAGGACTTGCTCGTGGAGCTTGAATTTACTCCTGCAATGAAAGAAAAGTTAGAAGCTAAGCTACATATTTTTTATACTAATAACCCTAAGTTTGTTTATACTAAGGATATTAATGGTACGGGCATCGGCGGAGAAATTTTTATCTCG
>JBHADY010000264.1:0-10489 GCA_041855325.1 Ignavibacteriota bacterium | reverse complement strand
TTATTTCTATATTTTTTACTTTTTTTTTCGATTTTTTATATAAAAAAGATGGCAGAATACTTTGCCTTTGTGTATTCTGCCAGAGATAATTAATTAAAAAAGGAAAAATTGCTTACACTTTCACGTTGCAAACGTAATTTCTGCCATTCGTGAAGTGCGATATCATCTCGCCAACGGACATACGCGCCCGGTTGGTTAATACTCTATTCGTGTTGTTCAGGGAGTTCAGTTCTGAAACTAAACTTCTTAAACTCACTCTCAGTTTCTTTAGTTCCTTCAGTTCCTCTTTGCCGAAGTACTTCTCTATAGCCGATAGCTTCAGCTTGCTCGCCTCTCCTACGCTAATGCCCAACCATCTAACGAGCAGGTTTATTCTATTTTCTTCGGCTTTGCGTAGGCTTTTGCCCATCACATTTTGATAGGACACGATTTCCTCAAGCATTATCGCATCGTATTTGATTAGTGCTTTTTGCTGTTTTTCCGCCAGCACTACTATTTCCTTTAGTAGCTGTTCCTCGTGCTTTAGGTAAGCCAATAAGTTTACATTCATAATTATCTATCCCTATTTTGTTTATTTCTTTATTAGTTGTGTAAGAGAACTATGCTTTGTGCATTTCTGCGTATTTTTTCACTTTCAGCACATAAGCCTGAGTTTCTTTAAATGGCGGTATTCCCCCGTATTTATTTACGTAGCCCGGTCCAGCATTATAGGCAGCGAGCGCCTTATCTATGGAGCCGAATTTATCGAGCATCTGCTTAATATACTTCGTTCCACCCATTATGTTTTGTTCTGGATCGAATGAGTTCCTAACGCCAAGGTCTTTGGCTGTTCCGTCCATAAGTTGCATTAATCCTTTTGCTCCCACGGGAGAACGAGCTTCGTTTCTGCCGGCGCTTTCCGCAGTGATTATGCCTTTAATCAAGTTTTCTGGCACACCATATTTCTCGGAAGCACGGGAAATAATATCTTGATATTTTTCCAATCTATTCGTAACGCGAGAGAAGAAGTTTCCGCTCACTTGAGTAGCATTATCCTTCCTCGACTCAATGTTTTCTATCTTCAGCTTTGGAATATCCTTCACCTTGTTAGCAGCGGATAGCACATCGCCCTGCATAGACAAAATGTCATCAACCGGCGTAAGCTTGATATTCTCATTATTCGCAATTTGCTTTAGCTGCGAAACGAATGTATCAGATGGCTTCACCGAGTGCAGTGGAGTGAGTTTATCTCCCCCAGAAAGCTGAGAGTAAATCATATTCGCCAAGCCTATGCCAGTGCCATTATTTGCGATTTGCTCAGCGAACTGCATATTCATATACCCACGCAGTGTGTCCGCACCGAATCCTGCATCACTTCCCTCTCCGTTGAACTCGCCGAATTTCATCTCTTTCATCAGAGTATTGAGGAATATCGCTTCGAATCCACGAGCAGCTTTAGCAAGTTCTTTCTTCTCGGCATCGCTTAAGTTACTATTACCAAGAGTATTCGGAACACTCTTCTGCATTAATGGCTTCTTAGTGAGTGATTCAGCTCTTGCTTTCATCATCTCGCCATTAAATAGTGTAGTTTCGCTTAATCCCGGTACTTGCATAGATATTTCCAAATTTAGTTAATTATAGTTTAGCTAATTATAATAGCTTATTGAGTAATGATTCTATCAATTATTGAATAATTAATTCTGCTTGCAGCGCTCCCGATGCCTTCAACGCTTGGAATATAGAAATTAAATCGCGTGACGATACCTTCAGAGCATTCAGTGCTTCGACTATGTTTTGCACTGTGGAGCCAGTCGGCACGGTAAGCGGTGCCACGGGGTTTCGCTCCTCTTTCGCTTCCACGTCCGCCCTAACCTGTGGATACGGAGGACGTATAGTGAATGGTGCTTGCTCTGGGATAATAATCTCGCGTTTTATCACTACTTCTATGCTACCGTGTCCTATCACAGAAGGCAATACTTCCACGTTTCCGCCCATTACTATAGTGCCTGTTCTTTCGTTTATCACCACTCTTGCTGGGGAATCCACCATAATCTGCAGAGCTTGTATTTCCGCTATAGACTCCATATTCTGGTGTCTGTCATCAGTGGGGAGTTCCACCTCTACTGTGGCAGCATCGAGTATGGTTGCTATGCCGAGAGACGCTCCATTCACCGCACCAGCTATATTTCGAGCTGTATTGAAGTCCGGCTGGAAAAGTGAAATACGAACTTTATTATTCTCTACTATTCTATCATTATTATTTATATCTGCTTCTAAGATTAAGCCGCCCGGCACGCGTCCGGAAGTTGAGTTATTCCGCTTAACGCTGGTTCCAAGTGCTTCAAAGTCATAGCCACCCACGGACAGCGCCCCCTGTGCCATACCCACTATTTCACCATTGGCCATAGACATAGGAGAAAGTATAAGCACGCCGCCCTGCAAAGAGCGAGCATCGCCTATGGAGGAAACGCTTACATCCACCTTAGCGCCCTTCTTCGCGAAGGCAGGGATTTCCGCCGTAACCATCACTGCAGCTACGTTTCGAGTGCGCGGGTTCATCTCCGGAACGGTCAGCCCGAAGCGCTTCAGCATATTGGAAACAGACTGCGCAGTGAATGATGAAGCTTGATTATCGCCTTGGTTATTCAGTCCCACGACCAGACCATAGCCTATAGCCTGCGTGGAGGAAGTCCCACTAACGGCAGCCACATCTTTTATTCTCGCAGCTTCTGCCTCTGAGAGAGTAAACAGCAGTAAGAATAAAGCTATTATGTTTATGTATGATCTTTTCATAGTTTATAGTCAGTTTTAGAATAACATTCTTAGGAATTTGGTAATTAATCCCGGTTCGTTGGTCTTGGAGATGTTTCCGTCGCCTTCGATGATTAGCGATAAATCAAGTATATTATATGAATACACAGCATTATTTGGCAGAATATCCACAGGGCGAATATATCCCTTTATGGTTATTGTCTGCTGTTCGCCATTTATTTTAGTTGTGCGTTTGCCTTCTATGCTTAAATTTCCGTTGCTATCTACTTCTACGATGCGGGCACTCAGCTTGCTTTTGATGGATTCGCTTCTTGCAGTGGAGCCACGTCCGCTGAAGGAGTTCTTTGTGCCAATATCTGCACTTCCACCGATAGAACCGCCAGCAGCTCCTGCATTTGCACTGCCGCCTATTCCTGTGCTTCTCTCTTCTTGTTGATTAGAAGAGTGATTCGCATCCACGCTTTCAGTTATCAATATGGTGATAGCATCACCTTGTCTATATGCCTTCACATCAGAGAATAGAGATCTAGCAGTATTTTGTTGAAATTGTGCCTGCAATGCTATAGTAGCAAGGAAGAATATTATATATAAACTTAACTTTTTCATATCTCTGGTATGTAATTAACTTATTTGTTAATTTACTTATTAATAACTACTGTATTACTATTTTCTACGATTCCTTCTACTATCGGAGAGGAAGTCCTGCCATTGCACTTCACGCGCACACGCATGCCTCTTTCAGCATCATTCATAGCCACTCCACTTATGCTAACCGATACCCCGCCAGAACGCGATATCACACTCACGGCGTCGCCCCGCTTAATGCCATCATTAGACTTATAGCTTATCTTATTTGAGCTAATTATCCCATTTTCTTGTATATTCTGATTCGCAGTAAGCCCGATTAACTCATCTGCACTCGGGAAACTAACATTCCTATAAACAGAAACATCTTTCTTCGCCATGCTTATGTCGTCAGCGCTGATTACCGCACCGCGGGCTATCCTGCGAGCAGCCACAGGCACATATTCATAAATCTTTATCCTAATGGGGAATTCATCTCTCTCCACAAGGAGACCATTATTATAAAACTCTATGGCAAAATTAGTAGAACCGAATAATGCTTTTTCATTCACGTTGAACTTCGCATTTATTCCGTCCTGTGCGAACCTATAATCGCCCACTTCCTTGCCGAATACTATCTCTACTTCCTTACTTTTGTCAGGGTTGATTAGCTTATTAACATAAGTAATCATCGCAGCTTTCAGTCTATCGCCCGCAAAGCTGGATTCCGCCACCGAAGGCACCACCGCCAAAAGTAACAGTAAAGTATATGCACTTATGCTAAGGAAATGTTTCATAGTATCTTACTTATATTATTTCTTCAAGTTAACTGCAGTACCCAAAATAGTATTCGCGGTATCTACAGATTTAGAGTTTAGTTCGTATGCACGCTGTGCCATTATCATATTCACCATTTCATCTACTATATTAACATTCGATGCTTCAAGGTGATTCTGAATAAGCTCGCCGGCATTGTTCATTCCGGGGATTTCTATCATTGCTCTGCCGGAAGCGGGAGTTTCCGCATATAGATTATCGCCCATATTTTTTAATCCAGCGGGATTCACGAAGCGCGCAACTTCGAGCTGTCCCAAAGATTGCTCTGTTACTCCGTCCGCAAGCACTATGCTCACCTGTCCATCGCGAGTAACGTGGAAATCAATTGCGTCATTCGGCACCACGAAGCCCGGCTCTAAGGTATATCCCTGCGAAGTAACTATCTCGCCATTTCTATTGAGCTGGAATGAACCATCGCGAGTATATGCCACCGTGTTGTCCGGACGGCGTATCATAAAGAAGCCCTCGCCATTTATGCCAATGTCTAACTTATTATTAGTAGGCTGAAGGTCGCCCTGAGAGAACATCTTAGTGGTAGCGGTTAGCTCCGTACCAGAGCCTATTTGCACTTCGTTCAGTGGTTCAACGTTTGAGTATCTATTCGTGCCAGCTGGATGCAAATTCTCGTATAATAAGTCTTGGAACTCCGGACGCACCTTCTTAAATCCAGTCGTATTCACGTTGGATATATTATGCGAAATGATTTCCACATATCTTTGCTGAGCCGTTAGCCCAGTCGCCGCCGTTCTTAATGTCTTATCCATAATTTTTCTTTAATTAATACTTACATATTAGAATTTAGATATCTGCATAGTCTTATTTAAGGTGTCATCATTCGTTTGAATGACTTTGCTGCCCAGCTCGAATAGCCTTTGTAGCTCTATCATTTGCACCATTTCAGAGACTATATCCACATTTGAACCTTCTATATACCCCTGACGAATAGCCACAGTATCAGCTGTGCGATAGTCCATTCCAGTGCTTGCCCGCACCACGAACTCGCTATTTGATATCTGTTGCAGGGAGTTAAGGTCTTCCACCCCAACTACTTGGATTCTGCCCACAGGCTTATTATCGATTAGTACTTCGCCATTCTTATTAACGCTGATACTCGCAGCAGCAGATGGCTCAATAACCTGCTCGTTGCGCAGATTATGATTAACAGAGATAGGTCGCATATCCTCGGCGAGTAGCTTTTTCCCTTCATTGCTGATGAGGTAGCCGTCTTCTGTTAGGCGGAAATTGCCGTTTCGCGTGAGAGTATATACTCCTTCTTCGTCCTGAAGCAGGAAGAAAGCATTCGGCGAGTCAATAGCCAAGTCGAGTGGGTTGTCAGTTTTGATGAGGTTTCCGGGAGAGAAATCAATATACATACCAACTGGTGGGTCGTCTTGCTCGGAGTCGCCCGGCACGTTATTGAAGTGATTAACGGCTTCGACGAGGCTGCGCTCGAACACAGAGGCTCTTTTAAAGCCCGTAGTGCTGGCGTTCGCCATATTATTCGCTATCACCTCGAGTCGAGTTTGCTGGGGAAGCATCCCCTGAGCTGCGGTATGTAGTTCTTTTAGCATTTGGACATCCTGTCGTTAATTTGCTTTTCCGATTCCTTCGGCATTCCTTTAAAAAAGTAGCTGCGTCCGTGCAGTGTAAGGAACACGATTCCATTCGGAGGTTTAATTAGTTTTTTCAAACATTTATTGGAAATATACCATTTCCGATTTTTTTAAGCTAATAATCACCAATCCGTGGTGATTTTTCACTTATAATAGAATAGTTGATTTTCGCTTCCTGCGTAATTTTAAAGAGGGAGATCCATCTCTTATTTTCAATCAACCGAGCTATTAACTTCTTTATTTCACGTTACTTATAGCATCCTGCTTTTTCATTTCGGAAAATCCTTTTCCCGCTCTAACGAGCAATAATATATGAAGTTCTGCTCATTCTATTTTCAAGTGTCATCCGCTGACATTTCCCTATAATACAATGCTTGTGCCAATTTTTATTTCAGCTTACTTTTGCGTTTATATATCAGCGTCTTACAACATTATTAGATATTTTTTTATCTTAGGAAAGGAGGTTTTTCGGTCGGAAGGTGGATGCAGTTAATTCAGTGGTTGTAGAATATTGTTGTATAATATTGTGCATTGCAGAATATTAGGCAGGAAAGTGATAGCTTTCAGCTACCACGTTAAAAATGAAAAGTGAAAAACGTTGCTTGTAAATTAACGAAGTCAATTTACTAATAGTTTATAACGAAATCGCCCGAAGGCGATTTTCCACCAAAATTCTTAATTCTTAATTCTTAATTTCTAAAGTGATTGGCACAGCCAATCACTTTAAATTCTTCTTAGATGAGTTAAACTTTACTAATTTCACCCAATCAATACTGCCATCATCCATACAGTACTCATCAGAGAATTCTTTAGTCAGTTTGTTAATAATAGCGGAATAGAGCTTTAAATATTCATCGTTTTTTTCTTTAGCTTTAAATCCCAAAGGCTCTATGATTTCAATATATAGCTGGTTATTTCCTGAAATAAACTCCCAAAAATCTTGTCCACAATATTTGAAATAATCCCCCTTATTCGGATTATTATCACGTCCATAACAACAACCATTTACAGCTATTAATTGCTCTTGGGAGTAGCTTGTGCCCAATACTTTTTTAGCTTTTTTAAATGTATCTCGCATTTTAGCAATTTGTGCACTATTACCCCAGTTTGGTCCAGATTTGATACTCACTATGTATTTAATATTGTCTTTATAAAACTCTAAGTCTATTCCCTCTGTTGTTGATTTCTTTCCGTCGTAGACCTTGTTATTAATGAATATTGCTAATCCTTCTAACCAATTGCCAAAAATCCCCTCTTCACTTGAAGATATACGAGCACCTACAATTGATTTAATAATATCCTGAGAAGTTAATACATTTTTTGATTTGAATAGGTAAGGATTTTTTCTCTTTAATACATCTGAGAGATTAAGTCCTTTCAGGCAGTCCAATCTACGCTCATGAAAATGAATAATATTTTCTTCAACATAGGATTTTACATCAGATATTTCTAGTTTTTTCATATCTTAAGTTACTATAATAGACACAAATGTACTGACTGTAGTTGCTGACGCACCATCTCGCAATACTCTGGAACAATATCAATACCTATAGAATTGCGTTTCATTCTATTTGCAACTATTAGGGTAGTGCCTGACCCCATAAATGGGTCTAGAACAGTATCTCCCTCTTTTGTAAAGAGCTTAATAAACCATTCTGGTAATTCTTCTGGAAATGCTGCACTATGATTTTTATTATTGCACTCAGTTGCCAAATGTAAGACATTCGTAGGATATGCTTTATCTCTATTTAGCCAATTGGAAATATTTTTTCCGAAACCACTACCGACTTTGGAATTATCCCTTCGTCTATCAGTTTCTGAGAGATTCTTTAAGCGATTCTGTGTCCAGTTTCCCATAGGAACCATTACTTCCTCTTGATACATATTAAACTTTTTTTCTTTATTGAATTGAAGTAATCTTTCCCAAGCATCTCTGAATCTATTGGGCCATTTTCCTGGATACGAGTTTTTTTTATGCCAAATAAACTCTTCCGTCCATAGCCAGCCCTGCTTTCTCATCTCAATAATTAGCTCTAAAACGTAAGTACTGCGTTCTCCATCAACAACTTTTTCTTTAATATTCAAGATGAAAGTACCTTTCGGATTTAGAACTCTTAGCAATTCTTTCGATATAGGCATAAACCATTCCGCATACTTATCAGGATGAATCCCTCCATAAGTATTTTTTCTTTGATCCGCATAAGGTGGAGATGTTACAATTAAGTCAATAGAGTTATCTGGTATATCTTTCAAAATTTCTCTATTATCACCCGTATATATATTTGCTAATATTTCCATCAGATACTAAGCATAATGAATTAATATTTCTTGGACGTTAATTTTACAATTATATTGCACAATTAGTGATAGCTTTCAGCTATCACGTTAAAAGTTAAAAATGAAAAACGGTGGTTGTAAATTGACGAAGTCAATTTACTAATAGTTTATAAGGAAATCGCCCGAAGGCGATTTTCCACCAAAATTCTTAATTCTTAATTTCTAAAGTGATTGGCACAGCCAATCACTTTAGAAACCCGTGCTCATACACCTTCTCGGCTATGCAAGCACCAAGAGCCTTCAGCTTCTCGCCAAGCTCGTCCATTAGAGCATTGAATGTTTCGTCTCTGGACCTATTATTCATTCTATTGCCTCTCACACCCTTAAAGTGCAGCTTTATGTCGTATAGGGAAACATTAGGGTTGTATTCTGTATATACTCCTATGCTCTTATAGTTGTTATGGTAGTAGCGCCACACTTCCCTGCCGGCATCAAATACGGCTTTCGCCTCGGGCGAGAACTCAATGGCACTGCTCTCGGCTTCTGCGCCAGAGAACATATCATTCGCTTGCTCTGGCTTTATCTTTCCTTTAATGAAGTCAGTCATAAAGTGGCTGGTGAAGTCCCCTTGTGCATCAACTTCTTCCTCGGTGAATGGTATCCAGTGGTTAGTGCCTTCCCTGCTGGAAATGCGGTTTTGTCCGTGGAAGAGGGTAAAAGCCAGGCAGTTAGACTGAAACTCTTTGTCTTCCTTCCAGCTATCATTAGGATATAAAAACTGGTCTCTATCATTTAGCCAAGTGGCTTCTATGCAATGGCGAACGGAGAAATAAATTGAAGCAAGAATTAGATTGTTACTTTTAACATAAAATTCAACATCATGAGCAACAGTGCTACCTCTGTTGATATAAATATACTTTTTGTTTTGAAAATCAGATCCTCTATAGAATAATGTAGCTATAGCATTAACATCTGTATTATTATATTGAGATATCCATCTATTTATACTTTCAGGCAAATTACCATAAAAGCCTTTAGTACCTAATAAATTTCCGTCTTTGTCATATACGTCAGCGGTTACGTCGCCAATTTCTTCTTGTACTTGAGTATTCCAGATAAAGAAACCTATAGGGAATTGCCCTTTAACGTTGTCGAAGGTATTTGCTGGTACAATGAAGAGATTCTCAAGTTTAGCCTTGAAGATTTTTCTGAAATCGGCGAAAGCAGACGCTTGCAGAATTTTCAATGTAGAAAATTCTGCAAGCGTCGCCCCCGGCATTTCTTGGTATACTCTAATGAAAAACTGTGCGAACACTTCGTTACTCGCTCTTCCTAAAATATCTCTATACCTTCTATACGTTTCATTATCAGTAGCAACTCCAGCAGCATTTTCTCCATTACCAACTGGAACTCTAGCATTAGTAGCTTCTTTATACGGCGGATTAATATAAATAATCAGCTTTTTGCGTTTTTCTTCATCATTGATTATGTCCTGCAGTGGCTGTGGCAGATTGGCGAAGCTATCGTTTAGGAAGTCGAACTGGAAGACGTGGCTCTTCTTCAGGTTCGCACCGTTACTGATTCTGTCTAACATTGCATCAACATCTTGCTGAGCAAGAGTAGAGGCGAAAATGCGGTCTTTATTCAGCAAACCAGCAAGGAGGTTTCCCGTGCCAGCAGCGCAGTCCCAAATGTAATATTCGTCCTGCCAGTTCTCTCCGAGAGTATCGGCAAGGTACTGCTGCGAAAGCTCTACCCATTTACTGGGAGTGAAGAAACTGCCTTGGCGCTCGCGCACATCTTGGGGAACGAGCAGGTCGCGCCTTTCCACAATATAATCCCAGTATTCCCTTTGTGGCGGACGTATGTATTTATTCCAAAATTGAGTATGTGCTTTCTTATTATCTACAAAATCAGCTCTTTGGCTTTCGAACATACCCATACTATTCACCTTGCGAGCAAGTTCATAGTGGTCAGACTTCAGCAATACATATAGCTTTTCCTTTAGGCTTATATTATCATTTGATAAAAGATCAGCAAGGTAAAAGTCACCATCAATAATGCCCGCCTTTTTTGCAAGATTCCAATCTACAGAGATAGTATTTTTTACTTCCTTCAGCCAGCGAGTATATACGTGCATAAAGTTATTCTTGTCCACTCTTAGACGATTCTCCCCGAAGACCTTATTCTTCCGCAAGTTATTAATAAACTTAGTTAGCTCTTTCGCATCGTCTTCGAAGTTGAAAATGAGGGCGTTTTCGTCAATAATAGCCTTCACTCTGTCCTGCACGAGCTTAAATTCGCGTGTTTCGTGGTTGCTCGGAGTAACGTTCCAATTGAAGTCATTCATATAGAATATGTCCGAGATTTTGCTATATGGAATTAGGGTTATTTTCTCTGCATCAATAGAGCCGAGGTAGATAGGCGGAAAGTATTTATCGTATGTT
>JBHADY010000263.1:0-2661 GCA_041855325.1 Ignavibacteriota bacterium | reverse complement strand
CTAACCAATCGTTTTTGCTCTTTCCTTTCTTCAGCTCGGGAAGGTGGATTTTTATTATTTGATTATCCTCATCTCGGAAGGTGAGCGCAGCATAAGCTCGGCTGTGTTCGCCCACAACTAAATACTTCATAAATACTTGAAATGTATAGTCCTTAGCTACTATATTCAATAATCCAATGCGATGGACTATCTGTCCGGGGTTCTCTCTGAAGTTTGCATAATAATTCTGAAAACGCCCAGAGAATCTGCTCTGTTGTTTTAAGCTATAAAAGCCGTGATACATACGAAAGCCGGGATATACAGTAGCGCTAAGTGTCTTTGTATCTATAGTATTAAGTGTATTTTTCATTGCTTTGCCAATTTGCAATTTATCAGCAAAAGGGAATGCGTATTTAATCTTATCACTTAGTTTGCCTTTTCCCGTAAGAACGGTATTAACACCTATCTCGCATACTGAACGCAGGTCAGAAGCGGCTAAGCGAGCATCTGGATAGTAAAACAGGAACTTACTCGCGAACTTGGCATAATCCAGTAAGTCCTTCTTCTGCAAGTTACTTAAGCTAAGCGAAGAATATGAAGCATTACTCACCGGAGCAAAGCTTACATCATCAACCCAAAGTTTACCCTCGCCAGTCATTTGGAAACCATAGCTTATTCGCTTGGCATCGAAGCCAATATCAGCAGTAACTTTATATTGCTTCCACTCACCACTCTGTCTTACATACTCATCGCAGACGAAATCGCGCACAGTATGATCAGCATAATATACTTTAACCCAAAGCATACTGTATCCATCACCATAAGGGAAGTCTGCCTTGCAATAAGCCGAGAATTCTATCTTCCTGCCGAGATAGGCATCTGGCGACAACTCTTGATCCACGGATGCGTAGTCATCGGCTGTAAGGTTCTCTTTTGTTGAGAATAGCATCATAGAGTGCTTGCCACTTCTAGCATCTGTGGATAGCTTATAATCGAAGCCACGCGATTTACTCTTATTGCTCATATTCCAAGCCATGGGAATGCTATCTTGCTGTATTAGCAAAGACTCAAAGTTAGTATTCGTCGGGTTAAAGACCTGTGCCATCATCTCCGCAGAGAATAGTGCTATCGCGATTATCAGATATATTGCTTTCTTCATTGACATAGTTCCAAACTAAGTGATAAAATCTTGATAATTTAATAAATCATTATAGAAATTAGGATAGGACTTCGCAACACTGAACTGCCAGTATCCCCTGCTGAACGGACGTCCAGCCAGGGCAAAGGCAAGCGCTGCCGCCATCTCTATTCTATGATCTTTTCTGTAGTCTATATGGCGGGGAATAATCTGGGAATTCTCCACAATGAAAGTATCCTCCTGCCACTTCACATTTATATTTAACTTGCCGATTTCGCTAATAATTGCCTCGGCGCGATTGCTTTCCTTATTTAATAGTCGCTTTGCCCCGCGTATGATACTCGTTCCATCCAGCTGGCTGGCAAAGACTATTAGATTAGGAATTAAATCCGGGGCGTCGGTAGCATCGAATTCAAATGCACGGCTGGCTAATTCCACCATTTTATATGCTTCGTCTTCGTACTTAACCACCCCACCGGCAAGTGCGATAACATCAAGTATAGCTTTATCTGCTTGCAGGCTATCTGTATCTAAGTTCTTGATGTGTATGCGTTTATCTCGCAATGCAGCAAGAGTAAACCAGAACGATGCACTGCTCCAGCAGCCTATTTGCGCTACTTTAGTCTTATCGGACGCCTCGCCTTTACTTAGAGTGAAGTTACTTCCCTCATAATGCACATTCAGCCCATAGTTTTGCAATTGCTTAGCAGTCATATATGCATATTTAATGCTCTTTATTCTTTCAGCTTTGAGTGAGGCACGTTCTATCTTATTATCAGCCATTAACTTAGCAAAAGTAAGTAGTATAGCCGACACAGCTTGCGAGCTTTCCAGAACGCCCAAGTTCAGTTCATAATTACTTATACCTTCGGATATATTCAGCGGAGGCTTTTCATCATTGCTTTGCACCCTCTTGCCTATGCTTTCCAGCACTTTGATAAGCGTGCTTTGCTTCCTATTGCGCAAAGTGCCATCAGCTTCTATTGTTATTGGCTTATCCCGGAGGGCGACTATACCAGCATATAGATTCATCGCCAAGCCGGATTCCCCAGCATTCAGTTTATCGGGGAACTCATCTTTCAGCTTATTGATAGATATAGCTAAATCATAGCTATTAAATATACTTACATTATCATTAACTATTTGAGAGATGAATGCTCTATTCGCATCTGAGTATATACTCGTATCTATATAACGCAAATGAGAAATCAAACTATGCGAATAAGCCACATCTGACAACTGGCTACTCATACGTATAGCCGAAAGCGTGTCGTCGCACAGAGAGGTGAAGCTAATAGTCCTGCCATTAGGAAATATAGTATTAATAGCTATCTCACGCTGTAGCTCGCTTTTAGATTCCGGCACAAGCAGCTCGAAGCTCTCCGCCCTGCCGATCAGCTGACGCAACTCCTCTGCAAGGAGATTCGCCACATTTTCTATAGTATCATCACTGGAAACAATTAAATCCGAAGCCGAAAAATAGCTATCCCTGCGGCTATCAAATAGGGCTTTCAGCTCATCAAGCTGTAGGGAATTATATAGGG
>JBHADY010000262.1:0-2750 GCA_041855325.1 Ignavibacteriota bacterium | reverse complement strand
CAAGAATATAAAAAAGTAAAAAATTAGAAGAATTATTAATTATGCAAAAGAAATCGATATTAATAATAGTTGCACTTGTAATAGTTGGCGGAATCATTGGCTTGCTATTTATGAACAAGCAAAAAATAGAAGAGACTAAGAAGAAACAAGTGATTTTAACAGATTACCCCGTGCAGACAACTAAAGCTTCAGTAAAGCAGCTGGACGAAGTACTGGCGCTATCTGGCAATGCAGTTGCAAACTCCGAGGTGAATTTCGTTTCCGAAACACAGGGAAGAGTAATCGCTGTGAATTTCGATATAGGCAGTAAAGTTGGTGCGGGAACTGTCCTCGCTAAAGTAGATGATGAATTAAAGAAAGCTACTTTAATGCAGGCAGAAGCAAGCTACGAAAAAGCTAAAAAAGACTATGATAGAATAAAGACTTTATTCGAGCAAAAGTCTATGAATGAAGCTACTTTAGACCAAGCTAAATTCGGACTTCAGAATGCAGAAGCACAACTAATTATGGCAAAAAAGGCTTTCCGCGATACTAAGGTAACTTCTCCTATATCTGGCGTAGTAACCGTGAAGAATATAGAAAAAGGCTCATTCCTTAATATCGGAACTCCGATTGCTACAATTATTGACATAAATACTATTAAGATACGCGTATATCTTAGCGAAATGAATATTCGAAAAGTAACAATAGGCGAGAAGATAAGACTTAAATCAGAGCTTTTTCCAAATCGTGATTTCACAGGAACGATTAAGTTTATTAATCCAAAGGCTGATGAATCCCATACTTACGCAACTGATATTGTTATCTCCAACCCAAAGGGCGATATTAAGCCGGGTATGTTCTTTACTGCATACTTTGATAGGATAATCTCTGGTAATGCATTGGTCATTCCTCGCAATGCATTGGTCGGCAGTGCTAAGAAGCCACAGGTATATGTAGTGAAAGACGGAAAAGCATATATTAGAGATATTAAGATATACCGCATAGTGCGTGATGAAATCAGCGTGCAATCTGGTATAAATGAAGGCGAAGAGATAGTCTATTCAGGACAAATCAACCTGAAGAATGGAATAAACGTGAAAGTCTTAAAATAAGGAAACAGAATAATGACAATTACAGAACTATCGATAAAAAGACCGATTTTGGTAGTGGTATTCTTCACTTTTATTGGTGTATTGGGTATCTTTGGTTATTCTCAGCTTAAGTATGAGTTAATGCCATCTATGTCCTTTCCGGTTGTGGTGGTGAATACTATCTATCCGGGGGCTTCTCCAGATGAAGTGGAAAGTTCGGTCTCTAAGACTTTGGAAGATGCTTTCACAGGAATAGATAAGGTGAAAACTATGTCCTCTATGTCTTTTGAGAGTCGTTCTATGATAGTATTAGAGTTCGATCCGAGTGTTGATATTGACTTCGCATTGCAAGATGTGCAAAGAAAGATAAATCAGTATTCTTATAAACTGCCAAATACTGTAGAAGACCCTATGCTTCTGCGCTTCTCTATGGACGAAATGCCTATACTTCGCTTAGGCGTAAGTGCGGATATGAACTCCAAGGAATTATATCAATACGTAAAAGATAAAATTGTGCCTTCTCTTTCCAAGCTCAATGGCGTAGGTGCTATTACCACTTATGGTGGCGAGCAAAGAGAGATACGCGTTAATATAGCTTCTGAAAAGCTAAAGGCTTATGGCTTATCAATTACTGCAGTAAATAATGCTGTGCGTTTCGCGAATATGGATTTCCCTACCGGCAAGGTATATACTCAGGATAATCAATATGTGGTGCGCGTAGCAGGAAAATATAACTCATTAGAACAAATGAAGGACTTAGTAGTTGGAAAGTCTAAGTTTGGAAATACTATAAGATTACGCGACGTAGCCGAAGTAAATGACGGCACTAAAGATGTTACTTCTATCTATAGAATAAATGGTGAGAACTCCATAGGTTTAGTATTCCAGAAGCAACAAGATGCAAACACAGTGGAAACAGCTAATCTAATCAAAGCTGAGCTGGAAAAAATCAAGAAAAATAACCCGGAGAAGAATCTAAACTTCATCATAGCGCAGGACGGATCAATAGAAATTATGGACTCAGCGAATGCAGTTAAGATGGACTTATTCCTTGCCGTGCTGATTGTAGCACTCATTATGCTTATCTTCTTGCACAGCCTAAGGGATTCACTAATAGTAATGGTGGCAATTCCTTCATCGCTTATAGCTACTGTATTCATTATGTACATATTGGGTATGTCGCTTAATATAATGACTTTGCTGGCGATGTCATTAGTTATTGGTATCTTGGTTGATGACTCTATCGTTGTGCTGGAGAACATACATAAGCACTTGGAAAAGGGAGAGAACAAAGCTCTCGCCGCTCTAAGAGGTAGAAACGAGATAGGTTTCGCCGCGTTGTCTATCACATTGGTGGACGTGGTGGTGTTCCTGCCATTGGCACTGATTAATGATGTTATCGGCGACTTCCTTCGTGAATACGCCTTAGTGGTGGTATCATCTACTTTGATGTCATTGCTTGTGTCATTCACTATTACGCCTATGCTGGCTTCGCGTTTTTCTAAATTAGAGGATAAGAATAGTAATTCAATATTTGCACGCATAGGACGTAAGTTAGAAGGCTTAACAGACGGCTTGGTCAATATTTATTCAGATGTATTGGAGTGGAGTTTAAACCACGGCGGAAAAGTAGTAATCGGTATTGTACTCATACTTTCATCTACTTTCTTGCTATTT
>JBHADY010000261.1:0-3599 GCA_041855325.1 Ignavibacteriota bacterium | reverse complement strand
GTCCCTATGGTAATAGTAACTATAGGCGGCGGAGTTTCGGAGATGACAGCAAATATGAAAGCGCCTCTCCTGTTGAATATTGAAGATATGAGTGGCGAGCAAATTATCATTGCTAATGATAAATATTCAACAAACGAAAAAGTTCATAAAATATAAGCAGTAGGCGATGTTAGTACTATCAAGAAAAGTGGGCGAGGTAATCACTATCGGGAATTCTGTAACTATCACCATAGTTAGTTACGACAGGGGTATCGTAAGGCTGGGGATAGAAGCACCAAAGAATATACCCGTGCATAGAAAAGAAGTGTATGATAAGATAATCGAACTGAATAAGCAGTCTTCTCGCACTCAAATAGAGGAACTGAAGCGCTTAATCGGCGACCCACAGCTTCACCTTGATAAAAATAAGAAAGACCCGCTATTTGGGGCATCATTCAAAATAAAAAGATAGAGCAATGTATGGCAATGAATATAGCGTCCTAATAATCGATGATGACGTTTGGATTCAGAGGATACTCTCGAAAACACTGAGTTCATTCGGATTCAGTCCCGTGCATATAGCCTCTAATGGCTTCTCCGGGATAGCAAAAGCCTTAGAGGTAAAGCCAAGTCTGATTATTTGCGATATTCTTATGCCAGAGCTTTCCGGTCACCAAGTGCTACGCCTTTTAAAAACAATCAAAAGCACGAAGGATATACCGGTTATCGTCGTATCAGCGATGAGTGATGCTGCAAATATAGGCTTCGCTGTGAAGTGCGGAATAGCTGGCTTCATAAGCAAGCCATTCTCCAGCGCTACTATCAAAGACAAACTGCTGAACGTCTACGGACAAGAGCAGTTAGAGCTAATTAAACTCGGTGCGAAAGACACAAATCAATCTGAAAATGAAATTAAAGCAGAAGAGGATATCCTGCCGAGATTTAACTTCGACGTAGAGAATATAGATAATGCTGCTCTCTTGGAAGAAATAGAAGAGAATTCCCACCAAAAAGTAGGCAATAAAATACGCAAACACTACAACGAAGACGAAAAAAAGAGTATAGAATCTATTAAAAAGCTACTGGCGAAGTAGAAAATACCATATAATAGAAAATATAATTTGGAAATTACAAAATATAATCATATTTTTGAATTCCTAAAAATTCAACATAGTTGATAACGGAGAGATGGCCGAGTGGCTGAAGGCAACGGTTTGCTAAACCGTCGTAGTGAGTAAATTGCTACCGCGAGTTCGAATCTCGCTCTCTCCGCAAAGTATTTCAGATTATCACTGTCCACCTTGAAAAAGATGGACATTTTATTATAGCATAAGAGATAACTCTCTCATACCTGTTATATGGCAAAAATAAACATCGCTTGCGAGGGATATTCTTGTGGTAGCTACATAGATATCCTATATCCTAAGAAAACTGCTGAAATTGATAGATTAAAACACTATTCAGAGGTGTTTAATACTATCGAAATCGACAGTACTTTCTATAAATTCCCCGGAACTAAAAAAATTAAAGAATGGTACGTAAACACTCCTGCGGACTTTAAGTTCTATATTAAAGTGTGCAAGGAAATCACGCACACGCACAAAATGCACGATATGCACGGTAAAGCCGAGGATTTCTGCAAGCAATACGCTGATATACTTTCCGATAAACTCGCAGGTTTCGTCTATCTGCTACCGCCTTCCTTCTATAATAATGAGGATAATCAGAAAACACTATTCTCCAACTTATGCAGTGAATTCGATAATTATATAGAATTTCGCAATGCTTCCTGGTGGGGCGATGACAAATTATTAGCAAAAATGAAAAGACGCAAAATCACTATGATTGGCGTTAGTATCCCCGGATTTGACATCCCAGACCTCGTTATCACTCGTTCGAGAAATCAGTTGTATCACAAAATGTACGGTAGCCCGTTCATATATAAATCTGAATACTCGAAAACATACCTAAACGCACTGGCAGAGGAAGTGAAGCTGCAGAAGAAAGACATTAACATAGTCTTCTGCAACACGAACACAGACGCTGCTATCAAAAATGCTACTTATTTGAAGGCATTAATAGCCGAGTAAAAAAAAATATCCCATTTATCTTTGGTATTATAGCAAAATGGCAAGTAAATTGAATAACTTACTTAGCCATAGCTATTTGTATTGCTAACTGAGAAAGAAAGCGGACATTTAGCTGTGAACTGAACAATAATTTACAATTGAAAATAGATAATTAGATAAATGGCTAAAGATAATCAAGATGGACTAATCGGCGGAGGCGGCGGAGGCGGTATGCTCTCTAAGATATCCGTAGGAAAGAACTTCATTCTGGCATTTGGCATTATTATAATCATAGGATTATTAATCGTGCCTATCCCCCCAATGATGCTGGATATTTTCCTCGCGATGAATATTGCTATCTCCGTCATCATTCTTATGGTGTCGCTGTATTTGGTTAGCCCATTAGAGATCTCCTCATTCCCATCAATATTACTTATTACTACTCTGTTCAGACTCGGTATGAACATAGGTTCGACGCGTCTTATCCTCGGCGAGGCAAGCGCTGGCGATATCATTCACGCCTTCGGTAGCTTCGTGATTAAGGGTAATTACGTCGTCGGGGTGATTATTTTCATCATCATCTTGCTGATTAACTTCGTGGTAATCATCAAGGGTTCTTCGCGTATTGCCGAAGTAGCTGCACGCTTTACTTTGGACGCCTTGCCCGGCAAGCAAATGAGTATAGATGCCGACTTAAACGCTGGTTATATAGATGAAACTACTGCAAGGAAACGTCGCGAAGAGCTGACGCGAGAATCCGATTTCTATGGCTCTATGGACGGTGCGGCTAAGTTCATCAAAGGTGATGCGATTGCCGGCTTAGTCATAACTGCGATTAATGTGGTCGGTGGTTTTATCATAGGTATCACGCAAATGGGAATGGAAGCCAGCGAAGCGCTTTCTACATATACTATTCTTACTATCGGCGATGGGCTTGTTTCGCAGATTCCTTCTCTCTTAATATCTGTGGCTTCTGGTATCGTGGTAACGCGTTCCGCTTCTAGCGAGAGATTAGATAGCGAGCTGGCAAGTCAATTGGGCGCTAAGCCATTAGTGCTGTATGTTTCTGCAGGCTTAATGGTGCTATTTGCTTTAATCCCAGGTTTCCCTAAGATACCATTCCTCGCACTTGCGGGATTAACTGCTTACTTGGGCTATAGACGCTCGCAGGCGATAGTTCGCGAGAAAGAGGAAGAGCTGAAGGCAGAACTAACCCCAGAGGAAGAAGCTAAGCCACCAGAAGAGCAACCAGTAGAGGAATTGCTAAAGATAGATCCAGTAGAAATAGAGCTTGGTTATGCGCTTATCGCACTTGTTGATGAAACTCAGGGAGGCGATGTATTTAAGCGTATCACAAATATACGTCGTCAGTTGGCTACTGAGCTGGGTATAATACTCCCGCCAGTGCGCGTGCGCGATAATCTGCAATTAGAAGCAGAGGAATATGTAGTAAAGATACGTAGCAATGAGATTGCCCGAAACCAGCTATATCCTAACCTACTGCTTGCGATGAACCCAGGCACAGCCGATGGTGAGGTTGCCGGACTGAAG
>JBHADY010000260.1:0-3413 GCA_041855325.1 Ignavibacteriota bacterium | reverse complement strand
CCTTAAAGCTGAGTGCCTATTGCTCGAAGGAGAGGTGCAAGCCTCACTCGAAACATACTCCGAAGCACTGAAGTATAACACAGAAAATGCAGATGCTTGCTATGGCTTGGGCTTATGCTTTAAGCAAATGGAACAATGGGACGAAGCCCGCAATATGTTCGAGTGGGCTGTGAAGCTGAACCCGGACTTCGCCCTTGCGACTCAGGAATTAGAGGATTTACCACAATAAGCTAATCAATATATAATACATCAAACTATAAAACAAAAGGCTACTCACAGAAAGCGAGTAGCCTTTATTCGTATATTTAGATTACTGGATTACTTTTGGTCGCGACCGTCGAGTATATCCAATACTTCTTGGCATTTAGCTTTAGCGCGTGCTACTACTTTTTCAGCTTCGGCTAATTTTTCAGCTTTAAATGCTTCATCTTTAATGCCAGGCATATTGATTACTACGTTCTTATATGCACCCCAAATACCAACTTCTAAGGCACGAGCGCCCACTTCTACGTCGGATTTAGATGCTATATTTCCGTATTTAGCAACTTCTATCATCATATCCCAAGCTTCGTCGCCTAAGTACATAGTCTTAAATGGCACTTCGATAGCTTTCTTTAATCCAGCTTGCATAGCTTCAGTGCGGATAGCTTTTTCTTCGTCAGTATTCTTTGGCATACGGAGAGCGTCCATATAGTCATTGAATGCATTAGTATCAGCATCAACCATAGGGATTAAGTCTTTAGTAGCTTTGTGAAGTGGTGGGATAATCTTTCTCATTTCGCCTTCGAGTGCTTCGAACTTACGAACGCCGTAAGTAAGCTGAGCAACCATGCAACCCAAGCCAGTACCGATAGCCGCAATAGCAGCAGATGCGCTACCGCCACCAGGAGCAGAAGTACGAGCAGCGATTTCTTCGATAAATCCGCGAAGAGTTAGGCTTGCGAGTGGTTCGTTAGCTTCTTCTTGGATTAAGTATTCGATGATACGTTTCTTTGGATCGAAGTGAGAAATGGAGTTAAGTCCCATTCTGTCGATTACTAATTTAATTTTTTGCTCTTCATCGATGATGAATAAGTTTTCTTTTTCAATATAGTAATCAGCAGCCATAAGCATAGCTTCCAGTGGCACGAGACCAACGAGTTCAGAGCCAGCCACGCCCACTTTAAGTTCAGCAGCGATTTCCTTAACAGCTTCGAAGAAAGTATGCGGAGCAGTAACCTTATAATTAGTTAAGTTAGCAGTAACTTGAGCCATATTATATTCATCAACGAACCAACCCATAGCTTTCACTTCTTTGAAGCGACCAGGTTCGTTTTCGCCACGACCAGCTTCGCGTAAGTCGAGTGCAATGCGGTGAGCTTGGTTGCTTGTGCAGAGCATATTCACGTTATATGCCACTAAGAAGAAGCGAGCGCCAGTAGCAGTCGCACCCCAAGATGGCACGAATTCCGCTGGACCGAAGTCTGGTTTCCATTCTGGTTTAACGATTTTCTTAGCGATTCCTTCGTATTCACCTTCGCGAATAGCAGGCAGGCTCTTGCGGTATGCTTGAGTTTGTGCTTCTTCGTATAGGTAGATAGGAATGTTTAGCTCTTCGGCAACGCGACGACCAAATTCTTTTGCACAATTAACGCATTCTTCCATAGTTACATTTGCAACAGGAACGAATGGGCACACGTCCATAGCACCCATACGAGGGTGTTCGCCAGTGTGTTTGCTCATATCAATTAGCTTATGAGCCACTCTTGCAGAAGCAAGTGCGCCTTCCACGACAGCTTCTGGCGAGCCAACGAAAGTATAAACAGTGCGGTTAGTTGATTTTCCTGGATCTACGTCAAGCAAAGTACATCCTGGAGTTTTTCTAATAGCTTCAGCGATTGCTTCAATAACTTCTACGTCGCAACCTTCGCTAAAATTTGGTACGCATTCGACTAATTTTTTCATTTTACTTCAGTATTTATATTTATTAAAGATTATTATTTTTCAGTTTTACTTCATAGACTTCAAAATTACTAAAAACTTAGGTATTTATAAAATTTGCGTGGCAAAAATTATAATAAGTGAAAGACTTTGTCTTTCACTTATTGAAGTAAGAAGTAAGAATTGTGGTAAGATAATCGCCCGAAGGCGATTATCAAATTATCCACTTACGGCTTTAGCCGCAATCTTTTTCATCTTTTCAATCCTTAAATCATAGTTCAAAATACCTGATTATAAGAAAATAGGCTCTGCCTATTTTCCACCTCAATTCTTACTTCTTACTTCTTAATTCTTAACGTGATTGACAAAGTCAATCACTAAACACCTTTTACCTTTTCACTTAATAGCTACAAGCTATCAAGTGAAAAAAAAAAACAAATTCCCTCTTTTTACGTCAATACTGCGGATTAATTTTATCGTAGAAAATGAAAAAACGCTATCTATTAGTTGGAATATTGATGTCCCTGTGCGTTGCTCTCGCGGCGCAGGACAAAAAACAAGCTGAATATACACCGCTTCCGCAAAAATTAGAGCTCTCCGAGCAAATGAAAGCGGCTATAGACTCCTGCAAACAATATGCTCGCACTGTAAAGGAAAAATATACTATCCCGGGAATGCAAATCACAGCAATAGTCGATGAAAACGTCGTACTACGCGATATGGTGGGATATAGAAACCTCACGAAAGAACAGCCAATGTTGCATTATAATAAAATGAGAATCGCCAGCATATCGAAAATGTTCACATCCGTGGGAGTAATGAAACTCGTGGAAATGGGACTCGTTAGCCCGGACTCACTTATACAAGCATACGTGCCGGACTTCCCCGTGAAAGCATACCCGGTTACTGTACTTCACCTGCTGAACCACACTTCGGGTATTCGCCACTATATGTATAATGAGTTCAATAATCCGAAAAAATACAAAACAATAGAGCAAGCCTTAGACTATTTCAAAAATGATACGTTGATGTTCGAGCCGGGAACGAAAGTGCTATACTCCAGCTATGCGTATAACCTGCTCGGCGTGATGATAGAAAAAGTAATGAAAATGCCGTATAAAGACTATATATACGAGCATTTGCTCTTCCCAATCGGACTAAAGTATACTATCCCAGACCAAGTGGGCAATTTCATCAAAAATAAGAGTAAATTCTACTACTTAGACCCAAATAATATCATTCGCGATACTAAGGAAAATGATATTTCATATAAACTCCCCACAGGCGGATACCTCTCAACAAGCTACGAAGTGGCGAAGTTCGCCTCCGAGCTGATGGCAGGGAAAATACTAAACGAGAAAACTCTCGCGATGTACCTATCCCCTACTTTCTTGAAAGATAAGGAAAACTCCTTCTGGAATCACGGGCTGAAGCATACTCAGATAGATAGAAATACGAAAGTATATTGGCAAATGGGCTCTACTTATGGCGGT
>JBHADY010000259.1:0-5654 GCA_041855325.1 Ignavibacteriota bacterium | reverse complement strand
TGGCTAATCAAGCGAAGAAGATCGATGAATATAAGGCTATTGCGTCCAAGATTCTGACGAATAGTGAAATGGAATTCGCTGAGATGCTACTTAAAGAAACTGCGGCTCTGTATGTAGGTGATAAAATGCTGAAACTCGCCTTCTGTAGCGCAATTACGGACTATAAGTCTGAGAAGAAGGAATATGTGAAGCAGCATTTCGGCGCAGAAGTTTATGCTGATGCGGAGTTACTCCAACGCATATCCAAAATTAATGTGCCTAACCAAAAGACCAAGATTCAATCCCTTAGAAAGGTATTCATTGAGCTTGCTAATGACCTAAAAATTATAATACTTAAGCTCTATGAACGTCTCGTAGCACTTAAAGTTGCGGACAAGAAGAAGTCTCCTGAATTGAATCAAATAGCAGAGGAGTGTTTAAATCTTTATGCGCCGATTGCCCACCGTCTTGGCATTCGTAACATCTATAATCAGATGGAGGATATTTCATTTAAGGCTCTGCATACTTATCAATATAAGCGTTTGGTGAAGATTATTGAGACTAGACGCGATGAATTCACCGAAAAGTTAGAGACTATGGCAAAAATTCTCCGCAAACAAATGGAGGATAATAACATTAATTGCGATGTGCAGTATCGCGTGAAGCGTCCGTATAGTATTTATAAGAAGCTGGTTAATAAGAATATAGATATTAATGAAGTCTATGATTTACTTGCACTTAGAGTGATTACTGATAAAGTTGATAATTGCTATCTGGCGCTGGGCATTGTGCATAGAAATTGGATTCCGATTGAGGATAGATTTAAGGACTGGGTGACTTTCCCTAAGCCGAATGGCTATCGTTCGATTCAAACTACTGTACTGGCGCAGTCGGGCAGTAAGTTTGAAATTCAGATACGTACCGAAGAGATGCACCGAGAGGCTGAATACGGCTCTGCAGCACACTGGGCATACAAGGAAAAGGTGGATTCAGAGGCGGATTGGATTTCCAAACTGAAAGAGTTCCTCGAAAATGATGAGTATTTCAATAATGCGGAAGCTCTCGATGAACTGCTGAAGATGGATTATAAGAAAAAGCATATTCATATTCTCACGCCAAAAGGCGATGTAATCAGCATTCCAGAGGGTTCGACCATACTTGATTTTGCCCATCGCATACATACTGATGTGCTTTTGACTTGCGTCGGCGGACGTATCAATGGTAAGTTTGTGAAGCTGAAAACAGAGCTAAAAACAGGGGATATCGTAGAAGTTCTGACGAATAAGAATAGCAAGCCATCGCGCGACTGGTTACAATTCATTAAGTCTCCTGGAGCAAGAGCGAAAGTAGTCCTTTGGCTTAAGAAGAATGAATCTACGCAAATCGCTGCGGACGGAAAGCGTGCTTGGGAGCGTTTCAAGAAGGATAATCGTCGTAAAATTGCTGGCTTCGATGATGAAGCAGACTTCAGAGAAAACCTCGTTAGCGTGGGCTATAAGAACCAAGAGGACTTCTTTATGGCTATTGGAACTGGCTCGCTGAAGCTCTCTGTTACTCTTCTGCGCAAGTTATATCCTAAGGCTTTCGAGAAGAGCAAGGAAATGCGAATTAAGGATAAAGCCGAAAAGATTAGCAATAAAATAGACGTGAAAGTAGATGGCTTATCAAATATTGATACGACTATTGCTAAGTGCTGTAATCCAATTCGAGGACAAAAAATCGTGGCTTATGTTACGCAAAGAAGCGGTATTAAGATACACTCGGCGGACTGCCAGTGGATAGATGGCATGGAAGCTGATCGCATTAAAAGTGCTGTGTGGGTTAATTCTGAAACTATGCAGACTGCTAAGATGCGTGTTTATGGAAATGAGTATGCTACTTTGCTTTCGGCTGTGGTGGAAACATCCTCTGCTATCAAGATTTCACTCATCTCCATTGAGAAGGTATTCTCTGGCAACGACTTAGAGTGCATAGAGGTAACAGTGCAAGTGAAGAACATCGAAGAGTTATCTCTATACGCTAAGAAGCTGATGAACTCTCCGTTCGTAAGCTCTACTTCGCAAATCTAATAACAATTAAAGGAATAGGGAATGGTCATTATACTTTCGTGTAATGACCATTTTCTTATGCGTGAAAATTGACTATATATAAAAAAAAACATCCGCATACTGATGTATCCGGATGCTGAATATGATTGTTTATTGATATAAGGTCTTAAATTTTAAAAAAGGATTTAGATGTGTGTTTAAACAATTATATTTTATAGGTGTATAGTCTGTTTAATTCTTAGTGAAATATATCAAGTGATACGCCTGCGTAGAACATTCTGCCGTAAAGTGGGGCATATATGAATGCTGCGTCGTCGAGGTGTTTTTCATCTTGGATTGTACCCATAATGTTATTCACACCAGCGTATATCTTGAGTGTATTGAACTTCTTAGATACTTTCGCATTCAAGAATACGAAGTTATCAGTTTTCTTAATTTTGCTTTGGTCGCCGATTGCTTCGTCTATATCTTCATTGAAGTAATCAATGTACATAGAACCTTGTAAGTTAGCAGCTAATGAGAATACCCAAGTTCTTGGTTTGTATTCAAGTTTGAAGTTACCAGTTGTCTGTGGGAAGCGAGAGATGTATTTACTATCTGCTTCATAGTCAGTGCCAACCCAATCTTCGCGAACGTTTTTGTATTCACCTTGGTTATAAGTGAAGTCTAGTCCCATGTCTAAGTTGCGGAAAATGTTCATCATAAATGATAATTCCACGCCTTGAACGAATGCATCGTCAATGTTTTTCCATTGGTAGTCATAACCGAGGGCAGAAACTTTTTCGTCTGCAGAAACGAATCCGATTTTGTCTTTAAGATCTGTGCGGAATAAGTTCGCACTGATTCTCATTCTGCTTCCGAAGTAATCTGCTGATAAGTTATAGCTAATTGATGTTTCTGGTTTAAGTGAAGATGATTTCCATACTCTCGGAGAGCCGGAGCAGAGGTGTAAGTCTTCAGAGAAGCCGTAAGGAGCTCTAAAACCAGTACCTGCATTTGCACGGATAGTAATTTTGTCAGTTAGTGAATACTTAACAGCTAAACGTGGGTTAATTGCAGTTTCAGAGAATTCAGTTTCTGGGAAAATGTTTTCAGTGAATACCTGTTTATCAGCTTTGTATGCTTCGCCAGATTTGTGCATATCGAAACGCACGCCAGGCACTACCATAAGGTCTTCAGTTACAGCCCATTCATCTTGAGCGAAGAAACCGATTTCTCTTGCGTGTTTGTCAGCAGTTGAGCGGTAAGATTCGCCTAAGAAAGAGCTTGCTGTATCTACTACTACGTACATACCAGATTCATTCAATTTATCGTAGAAGAATTGCGCACCAACGATAATATTGTGATTACTGAAATTTGCGTTCATTGATAGGGTAGAAGTAAGAGAGTTTTCATTTGCTAAGTATGGACGCATATTTCTTAAGTCTGGAACTGCTCCATTGTGTGTATCCATATAATCATTGAGATATGAATCATTAGTTGCATTTCTATTGTGGTTAATAAATGCCAAAGTATAGTCTAAGCTAAAAATGTCATTTAACTTTGCATTGTATTGTATCGACGCTTCGTATCTGTCAGTAGTAATGTTTTCAGTTCCATCAGTTAATGGATTGCGGAAATAATCATCTTTCATAGTTCCGCCTTCGCGTTTTTCGAATACTGATTTTCCTTTAAGAATAAGTTTATCTGTGTCAAAGAACGGGTTATCAACGAAGAGAGAGAAACCTGCATTTGTTAGGTTAGTCATTACTCTGTCGGAGATTTCATCTTTTTTGTTTACTTCTTCTAATGTTTTGCCTTCGCCAGTTTGGTCGATAGCACCTTCAGTATATCTTTGAGCAAAAATACCGAGACCGATATTTCCTCTTTCGTTTCTCATAGAAGATGATACGCTATATTTATTTGTGTTATAGTCGCCCATCTGAATATCCACATTAGTTTGAGGAACGAGAGAAGGTTCTTTAGATACTATATTTATTGCGCCTGCCACTGCACCACTACCATAGAGAGCAGAACCAGCACCTTTTACTACTTCAATTTTATCTATATCAACTGTACTAAGTTGTTGCAGACCATAAACGCCAGCAAGACCGGAGTACATTGGTTGTCCGTCGATTAGGACTTGTGTATGTTCAGCGCCTAAACCTTGCATACGAACCATAGTAAAGTTACAGTACTGACATTGATTTTCCACTCTAACGCCAGGAGTACCTTCTAGTGCTTCGTATAGGTTAGCAGCATTTTTCGCTTCAATTGCTGAAGAGCTGATAATTTCAGTCCTTACAGGCACATTTCTTAAAATATGCTCTGAACGAGTCGCTGTTACCACGATTTCTTCTGATTGAAGTGGATCGTCGTCCAATTCAAAATAAACGTTCAAAGAGCTGTTTTTCTTTACTTCAATCTCTTGCTCTTGCATTTTGTATCCCACTGCTTTTGCTGTGATGATGTGCCTACCCTCTGGGATATTCACAAGTTTGAAGTGTCCGGTACCGTCGGCAATAGTTCCGTATTTAGTACCTTTTATTTGTATTGTTGCGTAAGGAATGTGGTCGTTAGTAGTTACCGAAACTACGTGACCAAATAGCATTACGTCTGTTTTTTCTTTTCCCATCAAGGGAATGCTTAAAATTAAGCATAATAATAAAGTTGTAAAATATCTTATCATACACCAAAATTTAATATTGAAACATATATGAATTTCATAACAAATAACGAATGCAAAATTAAGAGATTATATAATATCGTACAATCCTCAAAAATGGGTATTTTTGAGGGTTTACGTCATCAAATTTGGTGATTTTAAGAAAAAAATCAGATGAGAGGCGGCGATTACAGTGATATTTTTTTAGTGGAAATGAGAGTAGCAGGCCCCTCTAAAATCACGTTTGCGAGCTTCATTCCGCTGAAGATGAAATGCACGCTCAGCTTTTCGCCACTGGTCGGTGTGATGGTAATAGGACTGAAGAGATCCTTCTTCCATAAAAGTGAAATTGCCGTGGAGATAGCACCTGTTCCGCAGGCGCCAGTTTCAGCTTCCACGCCTCTTTCGAAAGTGCGAAGGAATACGTCTTTGCCTTCGATTTTGAAGAAATTCACGTTAGTTCCAGCTGGATCAAACTCCGGATGATTTCTTATCTGTGGGGCAATATCATTAAGATTAAAAGTGGAGAAATCACCTTTAATTTCATCTGTGAAGTCATCGAAATTTATGATAAAATGCGGAGTGCCCACATTTACGAAGTCTCCGACAAAAGCAGTATTGTCGTTGATTATAATGTCAATATTCGGAGTAAATTGCTTAGGCGGAGCAAAATACACGGCAATATTATTCTTATTGATAATATTATTTTGCGTGTATGTATACTTATTTTCAACCATAGTAAAGCACTTATTTAGAGTCGGATAGCCATTATCAATAGCGAAGCGTACCGCTACGCGAGCTCCATTTCCGCACATCATTCCGGTGGATCCGTCAGGATTATAGAAATCAACGTTAAAATCTACATCTTTAACAGAAGACTGATATATAAACATAGCGCCTTCGGTTTTGATTGCGCCTTCGCCTTCTAAGTTGCAGATTTTTTTTGCAATTGCAGAGTAATCAATGCTTTCGTCCTTTTGTTC
>JBHADY010000258.1:0-3873 GCA_041855325.1 Ignavibacteriota bacterium | reverse complement strand
GTATATTCTTCAGCTGTTTATTGAGCATTTCATAAGTTTGATATTTGCGATTATCAACCACATTAAATAGGTCGATACCATCAGTAACCACTTCTCTACTGCCCAAAAGCACGCTCTTTATGATTAATCTATCTGTAGTCACCTTAAAGCGAGAAACTAAATTACCCAGAATAGTGCTAACCTGCGGAGTTTCAATTATGCCTTCACTCACGCAATAGCCGAAGCTCGCTGGATTAGTGTTATAATTATCTGTTATTCTATCTGCTAAGTTCTTCATTCTGCTCTTAATTTCATAGATATTGAAGAAGTTAGCCGGCACGTTATAGAGCGGAACATCCACTGTGAAGAATAGCCCATACTTATCGCATAAATATGCCATATATGGGTGCGGAACTGCATACTTAAAGCGCACTAAGTTAGCTCCCAGAGTCTTAATGGAGATGATATCTTGCTCCATTCTAAACGGAGAGAGAGACGAGCCAGAGGCATAATGGTCATCTATGTAATCCACGCCTTTAATCACGAATTCCTTACCATTAACAAGTATGCCACCTTTGCCATTAGTCTTCACATTGCGAACACCCATATTCTGCGAGAACTCATCGAGCAATACGCCACCGCTAAGCACTTTCACTTTGATGAAGTATAGCTTCGGGTTGCTCGGAGACCAAAGATATGGATTAGTTATATTAAACGAGAAATTCAGGTTATTTGTTCTTTCGTTTTCCATAGTTAGCTCTGTTGGGGCGGATTCTGCTATTAGCATTTTATCGTTATGTGAATAAATAGCAGCGGAAACGCTTACTCTTGCCTTTCCGTGGCTAAACTGTGGAGTTCTTGCATTTGTATCATTCACGGAGACTACATTCAGTCCTGCAAGCTGACCGGATGCTATGCTTACTTTTGCCTTCACATTGGCAGAAGTGAAGTCGGAATTAAGCTGTGTTTGATACTCAATATCCTTCACCCAGACTTGCGGAGTTCCCACGAGAAAGACCTCTCGCAATATGCCTATATTATTCTGCTTAAAGTATATATTTCTATCTTTTATTTGCTCAGAGAATCTATCCGCCGGAGTAACGACGAGTTGCAATACGTTCTGTCCGTTCTTTATCAGATTTTGGTGTATATTAACACTAAATGGAGTCATCGCTCCGAAGTACTTACCAATAAGCTGGTTATTGAAGTAGACTTCCACTTGGTCATTCAGACCGAAGAAATGCAGCGACCAAGCATATTTCTTCACCATATTTGGGTCTATGCTTAGGTTCTTCCTATAGGTTACTTTCTTCTTATTCACCTCAGTAAATGGCAGGGAGACAGTATAAAAATCACCATCATTTATGCTTCTGTCCCAGTTCCCGCTCAGCTCTATGACTTGCCTTGTTGAGCTGGGGAATAGCTTCTGCACGTTCTCTGGGGTGTATCGCACTTTCCCCTGTGCTGATGAAATCAAAGCGGGAGAGGCAATTACAAGTGTTAATAGTATGAATAAAAAGGATTTAAATAAAGATGTATTGCTTTTCTTGTGTTCTATCTTACATTCATTATGTTCTATATTTGGAACATTATTCATTCTGTATTGCATTTTCTAAGCTATTAATTTAAATAGTGTATAAAATATAAAAGTATGCAAATTTACGCTTTTTTATAGACTATATTATTACATTATTTCAGTTTTTTATCTTAATATATATGCTTAATCATTCACTAATAACACAAAAGTATTATATAATGACTGAAAATTAGTAATTTTGCGTTCTTATAACTGAAAATAGATACATTAGCACACAAAAATAGATGTCGAAGTTTAAAACATTCACGCGAAAATACGCACGCATACTTTCCTTTGTTTCGGGATTATGGAAGTACGTTTTCCTTTCCTTTATCCTGAATATTATATTCTCTATATTCGAGACTATGAGCATCGCGATAATCCAGCCGATTATTCAATTGCTCTTTAATTCGGACTCTCCTATTTCCGTGGGGGCTTCCAGTCCGAATAACCCATTCGAAGCGGTGAAGAATGCCTTCTACGATAAGGTGAATGCCATCATCTTCGTTGATGGAAACACGCAAGGAACGCTTATTCGCCTTAGTATTTTGGTAATAGTCATATTCGCACTGAAGAACACATTTAAGTACTTTGCGAATATCATAGGCACGAAAGCATCAGAGAATATAATCAAGAATATGCGCGATAGGCTATTCGAGAAGCTGACTTCACTATCAGTGGATTTCTTCTCTAAGAGTCGCCAGGGACATATAATCTCTGTAATCACGAATGACGTAAACTCCGTGAATGGAAATACCATCTCCACGCTTACGACTATACTTAAGGACACCACGCAAATCGTCATCTTCCTTATGCTGCTGATAGCCGTATCTCCGTACCTTACGGCAGTGGCTTTCTCCACAAGTATCATAAGCGTGATATTCATAAAGCTGACGATAAAATATCTGCGTAAATATGCCCAGAGAATGCAAGAAACTATGTCCGATTATACCACTTCCATTCAGGAAACGCTATTCGGCATAAGAATAGTGAAAGCATATAATGCGGAGGAATCAGTAAATAACAAATTCACTTCGCAGACAAGTAGCTATGTGCATTCTGCGATTAAACACAGAATAGTAACAGCTATAATACCCGTGATTAACGAGATATTCGCCATCACGGCACTGTGCTTTGTGCTATACCTCGGGGGAAGCCAAGTAGTCTCTGGCGAGATGTCCGGCGCGGACTTAATGCTATTCCTCTTCACATTGTTCTCAATAATGAGTCCTATCTCCTCGCTGATTAATCAATTCACTTCCTTCCAAACTGGGCTCGTCGCTGCGGATAGAGTATTCAGCATACTTGATGCTCAGCCAAGCGTAACCGATGGTTCTCAGCACAATAATGGGCTTAATCAAGCAATAGAAGTGCGCAACCTATCCTTCTCATACGAAAAGGATAAACAAGTGCTGAAAGACTGCTCACTCAGCATACCAAAGGGAAAGAAAATAGCTCTCGTTGGGGCGTCCGGCAGTGGGAAATCCACTATGCTGGACTTGCTTATTCGCTTCTATGATCCAAGCTCTGGGGAAATACTACTCGATGGACAAAACATCAGGCAGCTGAATGCAAAGGAATATCGCTCTATATTCGGTATAGTCTCCCAAGAGACTCTCCTCTTTAACGACACTATAGCTAACAATATTAAATACGGCTTCGAGGCGAGCGACGAAGAAGTAATCGTCGCAGCAAAGACCGCTAACGCATATAAATTCATAGAAAAGATGCCAAAGGGCATTCATACAGTCATCGGCGACAGAGGCGTGCTTATCTCCGGCGGAGAAAGGCAGAGAATCGCTATCGCCCGTGCTTTATTGCGCCAGCCTCAGATACTAATCTTCGATGAAGCCACTTCCGCACTCGATGCTGAAAGCGAAAAAGTAGTGCAAGAAGCAATAAACGCATCTTTAGAGAATCGCACCGCGGTGATGGTGGCGCATAGGCTTTCCACTATCAAGGACTGCGATACTATCTATGTATTCGATAATGGAAAGATAGTGGAATCTGGTTCGCACAGCGAGCTGAACGCACTAAACGGCATATACAAAAAGCTATGCGATATACAGTTCGACATAAACAACAAAATTAAAGAGTAATCGGAGCTTGCTATGAAGAAGCTGTTTGCTAAGTTATTAGAAAAAAAGAAATACCTATTCTCAATGATAGGCGCACTGCTATTGGGCGTGGCGATAGTCATCATATACATAATGGGTGGCTTTCGTTTCATCGTGGGGAATGAACCTATGAGCAAAGACAGCACAAGTACTAAGCAAACAAGCAAGTTAGAGCAGGAGTTTAACTCTAAGTTCCGCAAG
>JBHADY010000257.1:0-8975 GCA_041855325.1 Ignavibacteriota bacterium | reverse complement strand
GTCGGCATTTTTATGATGAATAGGAATAAAATCGAGTATATGGATTTTAAGCAAGCGAAAAAGCAAAACCACACCGTGCAGGTGATTGGTCAAGCTGATAAAAACTACGACACACTGAACTCCACGCCGACGAATTTCATCTTTATGATGACGGACAAAAAGGGCGTTACTGCGAAGGTGATTCACTACGGAGCAAAGCCAATGAACTTCGACCTGGCGGAGTACGTGGTGGTGAAGGGCAGTTTCACTGGCGAGGACTTCATCGCGAAAGAGATACTGACTAAGTGTCCGAGCAAGTACGAATCCGTCCTCGAAGAGCGAAAAGATTCCTTAAATAAGGCGCAGTAAGCTATGCAGATAGGCAATATTTCACTTTTTGGGGCATTGATTAGCTCGGTTGCTACTTTGTTTCTGTCCATCAGCAATTACAAAAGTGGGCAAAGCAATAAGTCCTCTTTTATCGCATATTTGGCTACTACGGGCTTGTTGCTCGTTGCGTCTATTACCTTGCTTACGGAGATTCTAAGCCATAACTTCCAGCTCTCATACGTGTTTGAGTTCTCGTCTCGTAACCTGCCGATGGAACTACTCCTCTCCTCATTCTTCGCAGGACAGGAAGGCTCTTTCCTACTCTGGACACTGCTAATAGCACTATTGGGCATTCCGCTATACATTCTCTCTAAACAGCTGAAAGAGCGAGAGTTAGCTATGTTCATATATACTCTAATTCTCTCTACTTTCATACTACTTTGCATACTGAACACCCCGTTTAGATACATCTGGGAAAAGTACCCGCAGATATTCCCCGCAGGCTTCCTCCCGCCCGACGGACGCAGCTTAAACCCCATATTAGAGAGCATTTGGATAGTTACGCATCCGCCTTTTCTCTTCTTCGGTTTCAGCATATTATTCCCTCCATTCGCGCTATACACGGCATCCTACATCAGCAATGGGATTAAGAAATCGATAGCACTCGTGCGTCGCTGGCAAATCATAGGCACGGGGGTGCTGGCAATTGGTCTAATTCTTGGTGGATTATGGGCTTATGAATCGCTCGGTTGGGGCGGTTGGTGGGGTTGGGACCCAGTGGAAAACGCCTCGCTCATTCCTTGGATTATCGCAGTTATTCTCCTGCATCTACTCCTTATACAGTCTAAGAATTACTCCTTCACTAAGGCGAATTTCGCTCTGTTTTTCATTCAGACAATATTGATAATCTACTCCACTTTCCTGACGCGCACTGGCATACTGCAGAACTCACTTCATTCATTCGCCGGCACGAGCGAGAAGACTTTCTACGTTCTCTTGGGAGCGATTATAATCCTTTTAATCGCGGGAATAGCCATTTTCTCGAAGTATCACAAGCAGCACGTTTCATTCACAAGCGAGATAGGAAAAAGCCTAACTTCAAGCGACACATACACTTCCATCGCTATGTATGCCTTCCTGCTTATAGCGATTTTCATTTTCTTCGGAACAAACTTCCCTATCATTGATCCGAACTACAGCATAGAGCCATCATTCTACAATAGTATAAACTTCATTCCTCTGCTTATCTCTCTTATTTTATTAGCAGTTGCGTATAGTATCAATAGAAAGAAAAATCTAAAACATATACTAATCTCAAGTGCGATAATCGAAGCTATTCTCATCGCTTATTCGATTTCCATCGGCGTTAGCTCTGTTATGGATTACTTATTCATTCTCTCTTGTGGCTTTGCTATAAGTACTTCATTATTAATGATTTACAGTTACTCTAAGTGGAATAAACTAACGGCTATCACTCACTTTGCTTTTGCAATTTTTATGCTTGGGGTTATTTACTCTGGTAATTACTCAAGTAGCAAGATAATCAGCCTAAGCAACGGAGAAAGCACGCAACACAAGTCTAATACTATCACTTATATTAAGAGTGATCGCATAGAGCATCATTTGAAAGACAGAGAAAAATATAGATTTGTTACCGAGATAAAGAGCGATAAATCAAAGACTTATGCAATGCCAATTATGTTCGTGAAAGATAGGCAAATATACAAAGTTCCTGCAATCGAGAGCAATCTGCTGAGCGATATCTACGTTTCTCCGCTGGCACTGGATTCCATCAAAACGAATAACTCACAAGTAAAAAACGCCGAACGCTTCACTTTTGAATACTCAGAAAATAGACTAATGAGCTTAGTTTGGATAGGCTCATTCCTAATGATAATCGCGATGATAATTCGCGGATTTACCTTAAGAATCAAGTAGTTAAGTATATATAATTACATAGACTTTTGTCGCTTAGATACGAACTCGCGCATAGCTTTATCGAATGGTTCATTCGTGCGCACAAGCGAATAATCAATATTCAGATTTCTGCATCTCTTCTTCAGAGTCTGCATAAATTGATTCATCGCCTCTTCGTAAGATTTTCTAATCTGCTGTGGCTGGGTTATCATCTCTTCCCCAGATTCCATATCAATAAACTGCGAGGAATTGCCAAATTTAAAGTCTATCTCGCGCGGGTCAAGTATCTGGAAGCAAACAATATCGTGAGCCTTATGCCTGAAGTGAGACAAAGCACGCGTAATTTCCTCAATATCATCGAAGAAGTCACTCATAATGAGTATTAGGCCTCGGCGGTGCAAACGCTCTGCGATTTCATCAAGCGGAGCAGCCGAGGAAGTAGTATCAGAAGGCTGAGTCTCTGCCAAAGTCCTAATAATTTCGCTTAAATATGACTGCTTAGACTTAGGTGGCATAAAGCTACGCACCTTGTTATCGAAAGTTGAAATTCCGACACTATCGCGCTGCCTGAAGAGCAAGTAAGATATTGCAGCAGCAAGAGTTATAGCATAATCAAACTTAGTAACGTTGCCCGATGAAGCGTAATTCATAGAGGCAGAGGAATCGACTATAATCATAGAACGCAGGTTAGTTTCCTCCTGGAACTGCTTAATGTAATACCTCTCCTGCCTTGCAAGTAGCTTCCAATCGAGATAGCGCAAGGAGTCGCCCGGACGATAATGCCTATGCTCCGCAAACTCCACGCTGAATCCGTGGTATGGCGAGCGATGCATACCAGTAATGAAGCCTTCCACTACTAATTTCGCTTTAATCTCTAAGTTATCGACCTGCGATAAGTTCTCTGGCGATAGGTATTTTCTATAGTCTCTCATTACTTTGCCTGATTATTTCTTCTGTTTTTTCTGTATTGCGCCACAAATTGCTTGTGATGTGTGAAGTTAGTAGCGAAGTTGTGCCTACCGCTACCGTCGCCCACCGCAACGAAATACAGATAATTATGTGTTTCTGGGTTCAGCACCGCAAGAATGGACGATTTAGAAGGGTTATTGATAGGTCCAGGGGGCAGTCCCACGAACTTATAAGTGTTATATCTGTTATTCACTTCCAAATCATTGTACGTGATGCGACGCTTAGCACCTGTGGCATATTGCACTGTTGGGTCAGCCTGCAGACGCATACCAATTCGCAGACGGTTCAGATACACCCCAGCGATGCGACTTCTTTCCTCGATAACCGGGGTCTCAGCTTCCACGATTGAGGCTAAAGTCAGCACCTCGTGTATAGTGCGCTTGCTTGCTGCAAGCTTAGCTTGCACTTCGGGGGCTTCCCAAATCTTGTCTTGATGACGCAGGAATATCTCCAATATCTCTTGCGGAGTTTGGCTGGAGTTTAATCTATAAGTAGCTGGATATAGATATCCCTCTAAGTTATTGATTGGTATTGCCTTAGCTTTAATGATAGAGTCGTTGCTTGCAGCTGCCAAGAAATCATCTGCCGAGATATTCAGCTCCCTTGCTAAGATATCCGCAAACCCTTGGATTGTAATGCCTTCCGGGAAGGTTACCTTCTTGTTCTCGGAGACTAATCCGCGGAAAATCGCAGTCAGTGCATCTTTATTTTTCATAGCTGGAGTAAACTTATAATACCCAGCAAATACCTTTTGATTTGTCAGCTTAAAATATAGCTTAATAGCCGGGATCATCAATTCCGATGGCGAAAGAATGCCTTCGTCGCCCAAGGTGCGAAGAATAGCATCAACAGACTGATTCGTCTCCACGATTAACTCGATATCCTTATCTGTATCGATATTCTGATTCAGCCTAAAGTAGATAAAACCGCCCGCCAGCACAACTGACGCAAAAAGAGCGATGAATATCCACATAAACAGCTTAAATGTAAAGCTTTTAGCCAAGTTTCGCACCTTCAATATTGATCTCAAAAAGGTTCATCTGCTGGGAAGCCACTTCGGTATGAATGTAATCGCGAAGCGGCTGCTTGGCACTCGCCACATCAATATCAAAGTAGAGAATGCTATTGGCGAGTATCTTATTATGATGCTCCTGCGACGCCATTTTGTTCAGAATCACGATTGGCTTTCCGTCTATGGTGCAATACCCACTTTTGAAGCGTCCGGTTTCGCGTCGTATAGCCACACCAGCGCCCTTCGCGATGGAAACGAGCTCGTCGTATATGTCTTTAGTCTTCATTCTTCTCTACTAAATTTGGCTTATGCAGTGGTTTGAACGCAAAGAGGAAAGGAATGCTCATTCCTGCCATCAGCACCATAGGCTCGAGGAAGCCGTATTTCGCGAATCTACCAATGAAATACTTCTGAATATCGTGATCTTCGAAGCGCACTCCCTCTTTCATAGCCGCATAAACAAGGTTATAATCAAGATACATCAGAAAGAACTGTGGCACGCCCGCCAATATGATAAGCATTAGCGACATAAATAGCCAGCCGTACTTTTTCATCTGTTTAGCATACCTTGCCAAGAAGTAAAGAGAAGCAAGGAAGACGATGATGAACGGAAAATCCACGTATGGCGAGAGCACAGCAAATAGCTGAGAAATCAAGCGGTTAAGCGGTTCGTCGTATCCTTTAAGTAGTATAGTTCCTGGCTGGAAAATATCGAATCCGACTATCATTCTGGCGATAGACCCGCCGAGCCACAAAACATAAGATCCACCGGCGAGGGAAGCCAGTATTTTGTCAAAATTTGTTAATTTCAGAGTATCGTTTTTTTCGATTTGCATATTCAACTCAACTATATTTTAACAGCAACTTAAGACGAACATAAGTCTTATGAATTTTAGCATTTGCTTGTTTTCCGTTTGAATAACTTATTATTTTTCTTTATTTTTGCGTTTTGGTGGAAAACTTTTGGAAGAGAGAGATGATACAAGAATTCTCAGTTACTAACTTTTTATCGTTCAAAGAAAAAACTACTATCAGCTTCTTAGCGACGGACGACCGCAAGGATAAGGACGTACTTACCTATTCTCCTTGTCGTGGCGTACATCTTTTGCGTGCTGCGATGCTCATCGGTGCGAACGCCAGCGGTAAGTCGAATTTATTGAGGGCTATGGGGGCACTAAGAGATATTGCAACAATACAAGGTTACACATCAAATGCCGATATTCCATTTACTCCTTTTGCATTAAGTAAGAACAAGCCAACTGAATTTGAAATTACCTTCTGGTATAATTATTCTAAATATGAATATAAGATTCACTTCAACGGGGATATGATACTTTATGAAAGCTTAGTTTCTGATTACACTGATGATGAATCAGAGATATTGTTTTTTGAGAGAAAAGTTGAAAATAAAAACAAACAAACAATAATACTTGACGAATCAATCAATGAATCTCCATACACTGACAAAGCACTTGAAGTTGAAACACCAACCCATTGTAGTTTATTATCAAGCTTCCTACATAATTATTATCCTCCAAAAATCATTTTAAATGCAATAAGATGGTTTGACGAGAATTTCTATGACTTTGATATTGAAACTCCAGATTTTGATATTGATTTTGCGGATTATGCTATTTCAAATCCTGAGATAAAGTCATATATGATTTCACTATTACAAAAAGCAGATATTAATATCGTAGACTTTGAAATAATCACTATAAGAGATAGATACTCCTTTAGTAGAAACAAAACACAGAACTACGATAATCATTTAATCTTCAAACACAAAACTGATTCTGGAGAAACTTTTTCTTTAGACTCATCTTTGGAATCAGATGGGACAAAAATATACTTCGAATTAGCAAAAATATTATATTCTTTCAATGAAATTAATAGAGTATTACTTATTGATGAAATAGATAAAAGCCTTCATTATGACTTATTGTTGCACTTTTTGGAGATTTTTCTGACTAATCATAACTCTTCTCAACTCATTTTTACAACTCATAATATTGCCCTATTGGAAGAAGAATGGTGGTACAGAAGCGATATGCTTTGGATAGTAGAAAAAGATAGAGAAACATATTCTTCTACCTTAACACGTGCATCAGATTATGATTTTCCGAAACGACTATCATTGGCTCAAGCATATAAAGTAGGTAGATTAGGCGGAAAGCCAGATTTAGGTTCCACAATTATAGGATTACCGAACAATGAGCAATAAGAAAAGTAAACAAAGCAAAATGACTTGCGTAATTATTGGTGAGGGAATTACTGAAAAACATTATATCAATACATTTAATGATTACTACTTTAACGTCAATATTGCTCCAAGAATTATGAATAAAAAAGCTTCTGACATTAATACATTGAAGCAAATAATAATTGATAGCTTGGAAAAGGGATACGAGTATGTTTTCTGCCTAATTGATATGGATACTAAAAATGAAGGGAAAAACGCAGAAAAATACCAAAAAATGAGAAAAGATGTTGAGCTTGAGCATAGAAAAAAATATAGCGACTCGAAATTATTCTTCATTGAATCCGAACGTTGCACTGAAATGTGGTTTCTATTCCATTTCTTTAAAAATAGAAGATTCGGTAAGTTCGATAATTATAGCAAGTTAGAAAAAGAATTGCAGGAATTTATTCCTAATTACTCAAAAACAGATAAATTCCTAAAACAAGATTTATATAAAATACTGACTACAGGCGAAGGAAGTTTGGAGAATGCAATATCAAACGCTGAACTCTCCCTAAAGGACAAAGCAGAAAGACCATACTCATACTCCAATATGAATGAGTTATTTGATATTCTCTCTCCATATAGAAAACCCCTTCGTTAATTTATAGTTAATTTACCCGCACCATTACAACTAATTGCCCAAAATATCGTATTTTTGAGAGAATTTATTATACATATTATAGTAAAAATGCAATCTCTCAAAAATTTATATAGAATAGGACCTGGTCCGTCAAGCTCGCACACTATCGCGCCAAGAAGAGCCGTATCTATCTACTCCAATGAATTTCCAAATGCTCACGCCTATAAAGCTACGCTCTATGGGGCACTCGCGGCTACCGGAAAGGGCCACTTGACAGATAAAGCTATTATTGATGGCTTCGCACCAAAACAAGTGGAAATCATCTGGCAACCAAAAACTCTGATGCCACACCACACAAATTCTATGCTACTGCAGTCAGTCGATGAAAATGGAAATACATACGGCGATAAAGTCTTCTATAGCGTAGGCGGAGGGGCACTGAGAAATGGAGATAACGAAAGCCTCGACCCCGACACCAGCACTTACCTCTTCAAAACAATGGGCGAAATCCTAAGCTGGTGCAAAAGCACTGGACACGCCTTCTGGGAATACGTATTCGAATGCGAAGATAGCGACATCTCCGACTTCCTAATGGAAATATGGAAAGCTATGCAGGCTTGCGTAGAGCGCGGGCTGGACGCCGAAGGACGTCTCCCTGGACCGCTTAACATATACAGAAAAGCTTCTTCCTACCTCGTGAAAGCACAGAGTTATAATAGCTCGCTGAAGCGCCGCACCCTCGTGTTCGCGTATGCCCTTGCCGTGAGCGAGGAAAATGCCTGCGGTGGCGCTGTGGTTACAGCTCCTACTTGTGGGGCATCGGGAGTGCTGCCGGCAGTGCTGTATTTGCTTAGTCGCGACTTCCAGTTCCCTGATTCTAAGATAATCCGTGCTTTGGCTACGGCGGGATTAATCGGCAATATAATTAAGAAGAATGCCTCTATTTCCGGTGCTGAAGTGGGCTGCCAAGGAGAGGTAGGCTCTGCCTGTGCAATGGCTTCAGGAGCGGCTTCGCAGGTGTTTGGTGGGTCTCCGCCACAGATTGAATACGCCGCTGAAATGGGCTTAGAACACCACTTGGGGCTAACTTGCGATCCTATTTGCGGGCTGGTGCAAGTACCTTGCATTGAGCGAAATGCCTTCGCAGCAGCGCGTGCTTTGGACTCTGCTACTTATTCTAATTTATCTGACGGACACCACGTCGTGTCTTTCGATAAAATCGTACGCACGATGAACCAAACAGGACACGACCTGCCAAGTATATATAAGGAAACTTCCGGAGGCGGCTTAGCCATTGAGTTGTAATGACTTAGGCTGTGTGCTCAATAAAAATCTTTACTCCTATACCAATCAATATTAGACCGCCCACGAAATCAATGTATTTAGTGGAGACGGTCTTTATTATTTTCTTGCCTAAGTTTATGCCTGATAAGGATATAGCAAAAGTTGATAATGCTAAAAGAAGCAGAGTGATGATAATATCCACCTTCATAAAAGCGAGGGTCAGCCCGACAACCAATGCATCAACGCTGGTGGCTATCGCAATGCCGATTAACACGCCGGTCTTCATAGGATTAAAAGTGCGATTTTCCATATCCTTAAAGGATTCGTGAATCATCTTCCCACCTATCATAGTCAGAAGAATAAGGGAAATCCAGTGATCATAAATATCTATCTCACTGCTTATGCTTCTTCCGCCGAGCCAACCAATTAGAGGGAAAACACTATGAAAAATAGTAAATATAGATGCTATTCTGAACTTCTCCCTGAGCTTCAGAGTATTTACCGTGCTACCTATAGAAACAGATACCGCGAAAATATCCAAGCATAAAGCTAAAATAATAAGAAAAACCTCTATATAAATCATATCTATTCACGAAAACCCAAAGTGTAGATTGGTGCAGAAGTATTAGAACGAAAAATATTGTAAATATTCTATTTTT
>JBHADY010000256.1:0-6328 GCA_041855325.1 Ignavibacteriota bacterium | reverse complement strand
GGATTATTCAATTTAGGTGGCGCTGTGGCTTTCGTTCAGACTCTTCCGCCGGGCGTGTATATCGCTATGAACGGAAGATACTTCCTATGGAATAATTGCAGAAAAAACAAAAAAGCTGGTGTTTTTGAAGAATTATAGCTAGATTAAGCTGAAATTTACGTAAATTAGTATTCTGTATAAATATTAGTTTAATATGGCTAAATTAGAAGAAATAAGCAAACCTATACAAAAAAACTTAGATGAGTTTGCGGAATATATGGATACTCTCCTCGAATCAGAGGTGGAGTTAGTAGATAAAATCCTGAAGTACTTATCGACATCAAAAGGAAAGCAAATACGCCCTATACTCGTTATGCTCACTTCGTTGATGTTCGGCGAAATTAAGCAAAATACATACGTAGCGGCGGCTATGCTTGAACTATTCCATAACGCTACTCTCATCCACGATGACGTAGTCGATGAAGCCACTCAAAGACGCGGAAAACCGACTGTTAATAATATCTGGAGCAACCAAACTGCCGTGCTATTTGGCGACTTCTTCCTCGCAAAAGGTATGATAGCAGCAATAGAAGCGGAAGAATTTGAGTTCCTGAAGGCTACATCGCACGCCATTAAAATGATGAGCGAAGGCGAACTGCTGCAAATTCAAAAAACTAACGAAATAGATAGAGATGAGGAAACATACTTCAGGGTGATTCGCGGAAAGACTGCTTCGCTAATCTCTACTTGTTGCAAGCTAGGTGCCTTAGCCGGAGGAGCAAGCAAAGAGGAGATAGCTGCATTGTACGACTTCGGCGATAAACTCGGTATGGCTTTTCAGATAAAAGATGATATTTTGGACTATGTAGGAAATCCCGACCTTACAGGAAAGATACTCGGAAACGACCTTGTCGAAAAGAAGCTTACACTCCCGCTACTCTATGCCCTTCGCCAAACAAGCGAAGACATAGCAAACGACTATCTGCATAAGATAAAAGAAGTGGGGCTGAGCCAAGAGGATATAAACGAGATTATCAATTTCGTGATAGATAAAGGCGGCATTGATTACGCACAAAAAGTAGCCGAGGACTTCACAAATGATGCTATCTACATACTGAAGCGCTTCCCCGACTCCGATGCCAAGACATCACTAATAGAAATAGCGAACTTTTTCGTTCAAAGAGACAAATAGGATGCTCTAATACAAATAAACAAATAGCGAAGTAATTACTTCGCTATTTGCATATTTATTCTAATCTAAAGCTAATATTGTCTAATCTAATATTCTGTTACCTTAATGCTTCATCAATAACTCTTTAGAGTGCTTTTCTGTTAGCTCTGCGTGAATGCGGGACGCTAAGGATTCCGCATCTAAGCCAATCTGCTCGAAGAGCTCAGCTTGCGTTCCGTGCTCGACTATTGCGTCTGGCACGCCGATGATATTACAGCTATTCTTTAAGTCGTGCTCTGCTAAGAACTCCAGCACAGCCGTACCAAAGCCACCGCGAACAGTGCCATCTTCCGCTGTGAAGATAGTATCATATTTAGCAGCAATATCCGCAAGCATTTCATTATCCAATGGCTTAATGAATCTTGCGTTTATCACTTCTGCGCTGATGCCATACTCAAGCTCAAGAATCTCAGCAGCTTCTTTGCAAATGCTCACCATTTTTCCGACAGCGAGAATCGCGATGTCTTCCCCGCTACGCACGCATTCCCAAGTGCCAAGAGGAATATGCTCGTACTCCTCTATCTGCACGCCTAAGCCTCTTCCGCGTGGATAGCGAATAGCCGTCGGCATCTTATAGTGATTAATCGCTGAATACAGCAAATTGCGCATTTCCTGTTCGTCCTTAGGCGCAGAGACAATCATATTCACGACTGTTCGCAGATACGCCAAGTCCAAAAGTCCGTGGTGAGTTTGCCCGTCCTCGCCGACCAAGCCCGCTCTGTCAATCGCAAAGACTACGTGAAGCTTCTGCAGAGCCACATCGTGGATAATCTGGTCATAAGCGCGCTGGAGGAATGAGGAGTAAATCGCCACAACCGGAAGGCAACCCTCCATCGCCAGACCAGCGGCAAAGGTTACTGCGTGCTCCTCTGCTATACCCACGTCTATGACGCGATCGGGAAACTTTTGCTGCAGAATGTCCAGTCCAGTGCCGTCCGCCATAGCCGCTGTGATAGCCACGAGCTTATCGTTCTTTTCAGCTAATTCAATCAGCGATTTTCCGAATATCTTGTAGTATTCCTGAGGTAGATTCTCTGCGTGAGCAGTGGATTTGCCCGTCTCTTTATCAATAACCCCGATAGCATGGAAGTACTTTTTATCGTTCTCTGCTGGCTCATAGCCACTACCTTTGCGAGTAATCACGTGCAACAGAACCGGACCCTTTAGGTCTCGAATAGTCTGCAGAGTGCGAATTAACTTATTGATATTATTGCCATTTATAGGACCGAAATAGTTAAACCCCATAGACTCAAACAAAGCCCCTGGGGTGATAACTGCTTTCACTCCATCTTCTATCTTCGTAGCGGCGCGACGCAATCTATCGCCTATAGAATCGAACTTATTCGTGAAGTCCCACAGGTTATTCCTCAGTCTTTGCACAGCAGGATAAGAATACAACTGATTAAAGTAATCAGAGAGAGCGGAGACGTTCGGATTAATCGACATATTATTATCATTCAGGATAACGGTGATATCGCGTTTTTGCACGCCGCAATTATTCAGTCCTTCGTAAGCCAGACCGCCGGTAAGGGCGCCATCTCCGATGATAGCGACCACTCTGTTGTCTTCGCCTTTAATGTCGCGAGCCGTAGCAATGCCGAGCGCAGCGGAGATGCTCGTGCTGGCGTGTCCCGCACCGAAGGCATCGTATATGCTTTCGCTTGGCTTAAGGAAGCCGGATAGTCCGCCTTTTTTGCGAATGGTGGAGAGCTTATCACGTCTGCCGGTTAGGATTTTATGGGGGTATCCTTGGTGTCCGACGTCGAAGACCAGCTTATCAATAGGCGTATTATAGATATAATGCAGGGCAACGGTCAGCTCAATGACGCCGAGCCCCGCACCGAAGTGTCCGCCGATTTTCGTAATTGTATCTATCATATATTCTCGCACGTCTTTGCAGACATCTGGAAGGGCTTCCACAGGGAGCTTCCTTAGGTCTTCGGGCGAATTTATATCGAAGAGATACTTATATTTATTATTTTCAGTGTTTGCCATTTTTAACAATCATATTTAGGGTACTCTATAGACGAATAAGTAGCGATATTGTTTGTATTATTTTTCGGAAAGCACTTGGCTACATTATTTCAGCAAAAAATAATATTATTTCAGCAATAAATTAGTAATTAGTGTAACTAAATACTATGCTGAATTGTAGACTTATATATATGTTAAATCAATAAGTTAAAGGGATTGATTATGAAATATTATTCATTATTAGCATTAATGTTTTCCATATTAATGTTTATGATTGTGAGTTGTGGCGATAGCGGAACAAATACTCCACACAATGATAACATCGGTCCCCTCGGCGGCACATCTTGGAAGTTTATCGCGTTCGTAGATGGGGAAACTGGCAATAGGGATAATCCATTTTATAAGATTGATGATTTCGATAATATACCCGAATCATACTTCAATAATGAAAAATATAACTTTACAGTTGCTTTTTTAAAGAATAGCTTGAAAATATTAGATTTAGAGGGCAATAAGTATGCTATCAATTTAGTAGCTTATTCTTCGAGTTATGCTAGGGCAGAAGGCGAGTATAACCTAACAGCCAACAGCAATAGTTTTGAGAAGTTCTACTTAGTTAATCAAGGTCGTCATTCGGAAGAGAACGATGCTATTTATGTGCTCTCACTTATTAAGACAAAATCCTTCAAGCTGAAAGATGACACATTAATGCTATATAAGACCCCAGATTCTACAGGCGATTATATGATATTTAGAAAGATAGTTTTGGAAATTCCGGATAATCCGTTTAATCCGAGTGTTCCGTAAAATAATATATGAAAGGACTAGCACAATGAAAACACAAATAACACTCTCGACCATTCTACTATCATTGCTGATGTTGTTTATTATAGGTTGCAGCGATAGCGGGACGAATACCCCGGCAGCTACAAATGAACTTGCAGGTACAGTTTGGAAATTCGTAGCTTATGTAGAACAAGATAATAATATCGGCTTGTATAATATTCCGCAAGAAGCTTATGAAATGGAACATAGCTATATGCTTAAGTTCTATGAAAAGCCCTATTCTGATAATCCAATGATTTATTATGGAAAAGAAATTCAAAGAAATCTTGTCGCTACTTGGGGACCAAATGTTGATAAGATTTTAAAAGGTGGATGCGATATTGATTACGGAACAAAAAAGATTAATATTATACACGTAATCTCAGGGTTAATGATTCCAAAAGACTGGGAAATGATGTATGAAGCTGGCATAAATCAATCAAAGAGATATATGCTAATAGGTGATTCTCTAAGGCTATACTACAAAGATGATGAATATATGCTATTCAAGAGAATAGAAGATGATGGCTGGCTAGATAAACTACTAATAAGTAAAGGCAATTAGTTAAGACTAAGATATAATAATTAAATTTTATTCATAAAGTAAAAAAAATTTGGTAATATCAATAATTATATTTAATTTTATAAAAATTAATTACTAATAAATATAAGAAAGGCAGAGAATATGCCTCCATACAATTAAAAACCTTGCCCTGTATTTTGGCAAGTAAAAGGAAGAATGGCTAAGGCTGTTTGAGATAAGAATACAAAAAAAATAATATTTAATAACTAACTAAGAGAGAATATTAATATGAAAATTAATATTTACATATTATTAATAATACTTCTTTCTGCCTTATCTCTGAATGCCCAGCTTAGCACATACGAAAAGCCACCGAGCTATAGTATGAAGTCCGAATTGCTGAAGTATGACGATAAAAATATCAAGATTATGCCTCCTATAGACTTAGCGAAGCTACTCGAAGAAGACAAGGAAGAAGAAGCGCACGGCTTGCCACCTCGCTTTGGCTTCAAGCACAAAGTAAGCCTAAACATAGAAAACAGCGGGCAGTGGTACAAGTTGGACGACGGAAGAAGAATGTGGCGACTGAAGATCAGTTGCCCTGGTGCGAAGTCTATTAACTTGCTGTATGATAAATTCTGGTTGCCGGAAGGCTGTAAGTTCTTTATCTATAGCGCAGATAAAAGACAGTGCATAGGTGCTTTCACGACAATAAATAACAAGGGCGACAGAAAAGAACCTCGTGGCTTTGCCACAGAGCTTGTTGTGGGCGAGGAAAGCGTGCTCGAATATTACACACCGAAAGAACAAACAGAAGAAGCAATTATCTCCATTGACTACGTGGTGCAGGGTTATAAACGCATAAATGTATTAAATAACTACAAAGATGAAAACAAACTACAAAACACATCAAGCCAACCTCCAATTGGTTATGAAGCACCGTTATGTTGTATAAACATTAATTGTCCCCAAGGAGAAGATTGGCAAACTGAGAAAAATGCTGTGGCTCTTATGGTAGTTGAAAATGAAATGTATGCTTCAGGATTTTTAGTAAATAATACAAGAAATGATAGAACACCATATTTCCTTACAGCATATCATTGTATTACAACAGCTTATTATAACGAGCCAAAATCTTATCAGTTTCATTATGATGTAATAGAAAATCCCAATATGGATAGAGTTGTATTCTATTGGAATTATGAAAGAAATGATTGCGATAACGAAGGTAGCTATCCAAGATATACCACTTCTGGAGCAAAAGTAGTGGCAAATTCGGTTGCTCAACATATGGGTAGTAACTTGACTGATTTTGCTTTGTTAAAACTAACTGAGGATCCAGCACTTTTGCCAGATGAAGCCAATATCTATTATTTGGGATGGGATAGAAGAAATATTCCAAGCCAAACAGCAGTCTGCATTAGTCATCCTCTGGGTGATGTGAAGAAAATAGCCATTGCATTTCGCCCAATAGAACACTCTCATTACCTATTTAGTGACAATAGTTATCAGGATATCTCATATTTTTGGCGAGTATACTGGAGCAATAATTCTAATTACAATGGAAATGGTATGGTATGGCAAGGTTCATCTGGTGCACCATTATTAAATGATAATCATAAGATAGTCGGAATACTTAAAGGTGGATATTCGTATTGTATAAACACTGGGAATTATGGACCTATGAAACCATCATATTATGGTAAATTCGGCATTGCTTGGACTGGAAAAAACACTAATGATATAAATCGTAGACTTGATCACTGGTTAGACCCAGATAATACCGGAGTAGAAGT
>JBHADY010000255.1:0-13963 GCA_041855325.1 Ignavibacteriota bacterium | reverse complement strand
CTTATCTATTCTTCTACCTTTTGATACAACATTTAAGAAATCTTCATAAACCTTTAAGTTTGAATTGTATATCTTATTGTATTTTTTTTCTGTAAAACTATCTGCTGAATATAAATCAGAATATTCTCCTTCAGAGATTTTTTCTATATTAATTCCATTATCTGTTATCAATTTTGAAAAATCTGGCAGTATACTTACAACTCCAATAGAACCTGTTATTGTATTTCTATCTACAAAAATTTTGTTCGCATTTGCAGAGATATAATAACCGCCAGAAGCTGCTACACTAGACATAGAAACATACACTGGCTTTTCTTCTGCTAACTCTTTTACTTTTTCTGCTATTACTTTCGCAGTTTCCACCATAGTGTCTGTTCCGTGCGTGATGATAATTTGGTTTTCCTCGCAGCGGATGCAATTATCAGCTATTAGCTCTCTGTCTTTATCTGTTAAGTAGAGGCTGTCTATCATCATTAGGGTGCGGAGCTCTGTGTCTACTTTGCAGCGTCCGAGTGCGAGCATTTCCTTTAGGTGAGAGTCTTTAAAGAATAGTTCGCCGTTTAGTTCATTATATTCTTTATCGAATGTTCCGCCAGTGATAAATATTCTTATTGCCATAGTTTTATGTATATTGGTTTGTAATTTTTAATGTTAATAGTATTGCCCATTTGTTCATTAATTTAATGCAAGGTACGAAATGCAAAATTATGATTTTTCGCCGAATAAATAAATATTATTGATAAAAAACAGTAATTTTAATATTTAATTTAATTTTATGGTGATTAGATGAAAAATTATACTTAAATTTGCGGTTTCAATTTTGCGAGGCTCTTAATATATATAAATTATACATCCCTTCGCGAAGCTGAAAAAACAGAATAATAAACAAGTATTTAAGTAATTAAATTTCAACAACTTTAAAGAGGTATAATCGGCATAATATGGAATCTGCTATTTTAGTCGTTTACTTTTTATCCCTGTGCGTACTATTCGGTTTTGGTATGCACGGCTTAGTAATGGTATATTACTATAAAAAAACTGAGGGTATAGTGATTAAAGATGATGTCCTCCCAGAGGAACTCCCACAGGTAACTATTCAGCTACCTCTATTTAATGAACTATACGTGATTGAACGCTTGATAGAAAACGTCTGCAAGATAAATTATCCAAAAGATAAAATGGAAATTCAAGTGCTGGACGACTCTACCGATGAAACGCAAGAAATCGCCGCGAACTTGGTAAAGCATTTCCAAGAGCAAGGCTTCGATATCCATTATATCCACAGAACAAATAGAGAAGGATATAAAGCAGGAGCACTAAAGAATGCTCTTAATTTCTGCAAAGGTGAATTCGTTGCCATATTCGATGCCGATTTCGTGCCGAATAAGGACTTCTTAATGAAGACCATCCCACACTTTAAAAATCCAAAAGTGGGAATGGTGCAAACACGTTGGGAACACCTAAACGCTGACTATTCATACCTGACTAAAACTCAAGCTATGAACCTCGACGGGCACTTCTGCATGGAACAGCAAGTGCGTAACAAGGCTGGTTTCTTCATTAACTTTAATGGAACTGCAGGAATATGGCGCAAAGAAACTATATTCGACGCTGGAAACTGGCAAGCAGATACTATCACTGAAGATATGGATCTTAGCTACAGAGCTCAGCTAAAAGGCTGGAAGTTCGTTTATCTAAACGATGTAACTTCCCCAGCAGAGCTTCCAGCAGACATCAATGCCCTGAAGGCACAGCAATTCCGCTGGACAAAAGGCTCAATCGAAACAGGCAAGAAAATACTGCCAAAGGTGATGAAAGCGAAATTACCGCTGAAAGTAAAATTGGAAAGCTTCGTGCATCTCGCAGGAAATATAGTTTTCCCATTTATCTTAATCGTGGCACTCTTGAACGTGCCAGTGGTTATTGTGAAGAATAAATTCCCAGAATTAGACATATACTTTAAAGTTATGGCAATATTCGTTGTAGCGACTGTTGCAACTTTCTTCTTCTATTTATATTCGCAGAAGATGATTTACTACAATTGGAAAAAGAAAATCTTCCTATTTCCAGTGTATTTAGCGGGAAGTATGGGATTAGCAATTAATAACACTAAAGCCGTGTTCGAAGCGCTAATCAACAAGAAAACTGGATTCGTTCGTACGCCGAAATTCAAAATTGAAACTAATAAGGATAATTGGAAGGATAAGAAGAAATATTCTTCCAAGAAAGTAGGATTAATTGTGTGGATAGAGCTATTGCTCGCGATTTACTTCTTGGTGGGCATTGGTATTTCAATTTACTACCTCGAGATAGCTGCTATTCCGTTCCAGCTGATGTTTTTAATAGGCTTCGGTACTGTGGGTTATATGTCCCTGAAGCATTCATTAAGTAAGTGATCGCGAAATTAGAATGAATAGGTAAGTCCGGTGCGTTTTGCATCGGACTTTCTTATTATATATGCATAAACATTATATACATATTCATAATTACATATATATACAAAGAAGAGCTACTATAGGGAATAGTAGCTCTTTCTTAGTTTAAGTGTAATTTGAGGGAGATTAGTTTCTGTGCCTTCTTTCGCCTCTGTTGCCACCGCGATCGCCACGGTCTCTGTCGCCACCGCGTCTATCGTTTCCGCCGCGTCTTGGTCCGTTGTTGCTCGGACGCGGAGCTGGCATAACGAAGTTATCAGGGTCTAATGTAGCTTTTCTGCTTAGACGATATTTTCCGTCGCGGCTTGCTTCAATAAGCATAACATCGAGCTTATCGCCCACGCTTACTACGTCTGCCACGTTTTCCACGCGTTCCAAAGCAAGCTGAGAAATATGCACCAAGCCTTGTTTCTTTGGTAGGAATTCCACTACAGCTCCAATACCATCGATGATTTCCTTCACAACGGCATTCTTGTAGATAGAACCTTCTTCAGGCTTTGATGTAATTTGCTTAATGATTTCCATAGCCGCATTGCCGGAATCTGCATCTGTAGCAGCGATAGTAACAGTACCGTCATCATCTATGTTGATTTCAGTATTTGTTTCTTTCGTGATGTTGCGAATAGTTTCGCCACCGCTTCCGATAACTGCACCGATAGTATCAGTCGGAATCTTTACTACATAGAAGCGCGGAGCATAAGGAGAAAGGTCTTCGCTCGGTTTAGAGATAGTTTCATTCATAATGCCGAGTATGTGCATTCTGCCTTTGCGAGCTTGCTCGAGGGCTTCTTTCATAATTTCTATTGATAAGCCTTCTATCTTGATGTCCATTTGGCAAGCTGTGATACCGTCTTCAGTACCAGTAACTTTAAAGTCCATATCTCCGAGGTGGTCTTCGTCGCCCAAGATATCGCTAAGAATAGCCACTCTGTCGCCGTCTTTGATTAATCCCATTGCTATGCCGGCTACTGGCTTCTTCATAGGCACACCTGCATCTAATAGAGAGAGAGTACCGCCGCACACGCTCGCCATAGACGAAGAGCCGTTGGATTCGAGGATTTCGGACACCACGCGCACTACGTATGGGAATTCCTCTTCTGATGGAATCATTGATTTCAGCGCTCTTTCAGCTAAGTTGCCGTGTCCGATTTCTCTTCTGCTTGTTCCTAGTCTCTTCACTTCGCCAGTAGAGTATGGAGGGAAGTTATAATGCAAGTAGAAGTTATTAGTGTATTTTGGCTGCAGACCATCTACTAATTGCTCATCTGCCTTTGTGCCGAGAGTAATAGAGCAGAGGGATTGAGTTTCCCCGCGAGTGAATAATGCAGAACCATGAACGCGTGGCAATACGCCGATTTCGCAAGTAATTGGGCGAATTTGGTCTAAGTTTCTGCCGTCGAGGCGTGTTCTCTTTTCGAGAATCATTTCTCGCATTTCGTATTTTTCAAGGTTACCGATTACTTCAGCAGAATATTTTTCGATTTTGCCTTCGTAATCTGGGTTTTCTTGGTACTTTTCAGTAACAGCTTCGAGTGCTTTTTCAGCGAGCTCTTTGCGAGTAGCCTTGCGTTCATTCTTTGAAGTAACGGAGTGAACGTATGGCACGAGCTGTTCATAGATAGCATCTTTCACTGTTTGAGCGAACTCTTCCGGAGCTTCGTCAATAGTGTAAGGGCGTTTTTCTTTGCCAGCAAGGGCAGCTAAGTCGTTTTGTAGTTTGTTCAGCTCTTTGATTCTATCGTGAGCGAAGCTAAGTACTTCTAAGAATTCTTCTTCAGAGATTTCCTTGCTTTCGCCTTCCACCATCATAATAGCAGTGTCTGTTCCGGCGATAGTCATATCAATGTCGGATTCTTTCAGTTGTTCGAATGATGGGTTAGTAACCAATTGACCGTTAATTCTGCCGATTTTCACTTCAGAGAAAGGTCCGTGGAATGGAATATCAGAGATTAAAAGAGCAGCGGAAGTGCCCACAGCTGCGATAGTATCAGGGCTAACTTCTGGGTCGAACGAAAGCACAGTAGCTATCACTTGTGTTTCGAATCTCCAAGTCTTTGGGATAAGCGGTCTGCAAGGACGGTCTATTAATCGTGCAATAAGAACTTCATTGTCTGAAGGCTTTGTTTCTCTTTTAATAAACCCGCCGGGTATCTTCCCACCGGCAAACATCTTTTCTTTATACTCTACCTGCAGTGGTAGGAAATCTTTTTCTAAATCTTCTTTTTCATCGGCTACGACGGTAACGAGTACCATAGTATCTCCGCAACGAGCCATCACAGAGCCGGAAGCGAACTTTGCGAATCTTCCGGTTTCGAGGGAGAATATCTTGCCTTCAAATTCAATTGAAACTTCTTGTTTTGCCATAATTTTATGTATTATGTTTATATGTTAATGTATATTCTATTTTCTATTCAATAAAAAAAATCTGTACAACAATATAAGAACAATATCACTGTACAGACTTATAAAAAAAATATATTATTATACTACTTGGTATTACTTTCTCAATTTCAGAGCAGCAATTACTTGGCGGTAACGATTGATGTCGTTCTTTTGCAAGTAAGTTAATAATCTACGACGTTTGCTTACTAATTGAATCAAACCTCTGCGAGTAGCATTATCTTTTTTATGAGTTTCTAAGTGAGCAGTTAATTCTTGGATTCTGCGAGTGAAGATAGCGATTTGCACTTCTGGCTTGCCAGTATCCTTTTCATTATTGCCGAACTCTGCTACGATAGCTGCTTTAGCTTCTTTTGTTATCATTACATTGTCTCCACAATTATAAGATGAAAATTCAGTTTATTTATTAGAACTGCAAAATTACGAAAAATAATCGACTTATAAAAACATTTGTATCAAATTTTTGCAATTCGTCTTATCTTTTTCTATCTGTGCTTTCAGCTTATCGAGCGAGTCAAACTTCTCTTCCTCGCGTATATAGCGATAGAATTCCACTCTTATTGTTTGTTCATATATGTCTTTATCGAAGTCGAAGATGTTCACTTCCAAAAGCGGGCTGCCGTCGCTTGAAACAGTCGGGCGAGTGCCTATATTTGCCATTCCATAGAACTTCTCGTTTCCTATGATAACGCCGACTAAGTAAACTCCGTTTCCGGGGAGCAATTTGTTCGGGTTAGGAGGGAGTACGTTCGCCGTCGGGAATCCGATAGTCCTGCCAAGCTGCTGTCCCGCGATGACTTTCCCAGAGACTTCATATCTTTGCCCGAGCATATAGTTTGCTTCTTGCAGGCGGTTCTCGCTTAACATCTTGCGTATGCTCGTGCTGGATATAACGATGTTATCAGCTTCGAGTGCGGCTATACGCTGAATGGAAAAGCCCAAATCCTTGCCGAAGTTCAGCAGTTGGTTATAGTCACCGGATCGTTCATTTCCGAAGAGGTGGTCATAACCAATGATAATCTTGCTAAAGCCTATTTTGTCGAAAAGAAGATCTTTAATGAAATCGCTTGGCGACATCATAGAGAAATCCTTGGTGAAGGGGATGAAGAGTACTTCGTCTATCCCGAGGGAAGCGAGTATGCGTATCTTTTCGTTTTTGTCAGTCAGAATGCGGATAGAGTCTTTATTTGGATTCTGAATCACCACTTGCGGGTGCGGATAAAATGTGATAAGCAAGCTGGACATCTCGCTTTTTGCGGCTTCTTCCGATAGCAGGTTTAGGATTTCCTTGTGTCCTTTGTGTATTCCGTCGAACGAGCCGACGCTGATTATTCTGTTTTTGTTATAGTTTATTTCTTCGAGCGAATCGTATATTTTCACGTGAATATAAAATACAGTAAGACGAAAGAATCGCATTTTAGTTTACCTGCCACGAGGCGAATGCTCATTCTGAAAAGCGAAAATCAGCTTATATTAGTATAATTTAGCTAAATTTCTTAAATTTGTATTTTTGATAAAGAAAGGAAATATAATGTCTGCTATAACATATACTATGCACCCGGTTACTCCCGATTTACGCAAAATTTATAAAATCGTGGAGGCACTAAGGGACGGCGCAGTTATACTCTATCCGACTGATACTGGCTTCTCACTCGGCTGCGAGCTGCACCAAAAGAACGCCGCAGAGAAAATCCGCCAGCTAAGAAGAATGACCAACACAAAGTCGCTTACCTTCCTGTGCGAGTCCTTATCGAACATCTCCGAATATGCGAAAGTATCCGATAAAGCATATAAAACGCTGAAATCGCTTATCCCCGGACCATATACATTCCTGCTTCCTGCCTCTAAAGAAGTGCCAAAACTCGTGCAAGACCCAAAGAAGAAGACTACTGGTATTCGCGTGCCGGAAAATCCTCTGTGCCACTCCTTGCTCTCAGCTCTGGGCGTGCCGCTAATCTCCAGCTCCGCTAAGAACGAGAACTTAGAGGATCACTATTCTGATCCAGATGCCATTATCAAAGAGTTCGGCAAGCAAGTGGATATCATCGCCGTTTCAGAGGAATACAACTTCGTAGGGGAATCCACTATCATTGATATGACTGATGATGCGGATTATACCGTAATTCGCGAGGGTGCTGGCTATGATCTCGTGGAAGAACTATACTTAAAAGATTAGTATAGCTTAAGATGCTAAGTATATTGACTTAATACATAAAACAAAAGGCTCACCCTGATAAGCAAGAGTGAGCCTTTTTGCTATGCTTTCGATAGGCTATTTAACTACCACTTCTTCGACCTGCATAACTTCTTGAGTTTCTGGGTCAGTGATGAAAGCCACAACTTTTAGGTTAGGAGTAGCCCAAGGATGCTTCTCATCTTCTTTTACGCTTAAAGTGTAAGTTTTGTCAATTTTAGTGCCTTTAGCCACTGGAGAAGCAATGATTTCCTCGCCCCAAGTGCCGTTGAATCCAGCTCTTAGCACGTGATTATGTTCATACTCTTCTTTCACTTTGCCAGCTACGTTTTGAATATCAACGATTTTGTCCTGCACGAGAACAAGTGTAAGATTATGCTTTTTGTCGATATTTTTCATAGTTTCCACTTTCACTTCAGCTGTGATAGTCTTTGCATCAGCGTTCATAGTGGATTTAAGCTCTATCTTAAAGTCAGCTTCTTTATTGAGGATAGGACCAAATACTTCCACCCATTCGTTCGGAGCGAAAATCATCTTCTTGTTTAAAGAAAGACGGTTAATCAGGGCATTTGGAGTGCCGGCTTCGCTATTTCCGAAGAACTGATCCCAAGCTGTGCCTATCTCAGTTCTAAAGTCGTATTGACCTTTCTTTGGCCTTGCGAAGTAACCAGCGTGAACAGCCACTGGAACTATTTTGCCGGGGTAAAGCTCAATAAGCTCGTGCAATTTAGCAGCACCTGTTGGGCAGTTTTGGCAGTGCATACCAGTGAATTCTTCCACGAGTATCTTTTGATATACCTTATCACCAATTGGTCCTTCGCCACCGCCATTATTTGGATTTTCCACGAATGGCTTATCTATCACGTCGCAACTGATCGCTGCGAATATCATTGCAATTGCTAATAATAATTTATATTTCATCGTATTTTCCTTATTTAGTTTGTAATTTAACTATTAGAATGTAGTAGACTATTAGAATGAAGTAGAGATGCTAAGGTTAAAGCCATTAGATGCTGGCACTAAGCGGCACACGCCACCAACGCAAAGGATACCAGAGCGCTGTCTGCCGTATGATAGTTGCACTCTTGTTCCGCCGTGAACGTAAGCAGTGGAGAGTGTGTAGTAGTGTAATCTCTTAGCTTCAAATTCATTGCCGTAATTGTATTCGTCGAATACAGTGATGAACCAATTCGGAGCAATTGTGTATTCAAGCAATAGGCTAGCCCAGTTACCGTTTGAGTATTCTTCGTGTGCTTCCATTTCTTGGGAGTACATCATATGCTGTAATTCAGCGCGGAGGGATTGTCTCTTTGCAACTTTAAAAGTAACATCTGCCACACCAGTGAGAAGAGTAACCATACCGAAAGTAGGAGCGCCATCTTTTTCTGCTATGTCTCTATCGTACTTTTGATATACGAGACCGAAGTTCGCCTTCACATCGCTGCTGAACTTCTTAGAAGCATAAATGCTTGCATCTTGGAAGTAATTTTTCTTTCCGAAGCCGAATTCAGACTCATAGAGGAATGGCTCAGTGTGAGTAGTATCAATTGAGTTCAGCATAGAGAAGTTAAGGCTGAATTGCCAAGGATACTTGCCGCCGAGGAATGATTCCTTAGGGAAAGTGTAGTTAATCTCTGTCTGAAAGCCGATTTCTCCATTAAGCTGAGTGTTATATGGATACATAGCTGTTAAGCTATATGGGTGTTGCTTAGTTATAGGAGGTAAGTAGTTCAGGTTTAATACAGTTCCAGTTGCATTTCTTTCTGCTCTGAAGTCGAAGTTATCGATTCTGTGGAAGTTTAAGTTAATACCTAAGCCTTCAGTGAAGTATGCACCTTGAAGGAGGAGACCATTACCTGTGTTGTATGAGTTTTGGTTAGTAAGGCTTGGGTCGTTCGCTTTCATCGCGTATTCAGCATTGAAAGTGAAGCTTTCGCCGGACATACCGAATCTAACAGAGCCAGCGCCCACGTTTTCTGGGAGCTTAAGTTGTGGGTTTTTGTCCATTTCGTACTTGCTAACGAATGACGCGCCAACAGTGTAGTTGATTGATGGTCTGCATTCTTCGCAAAGCATAGAGTTGATGTCTAAGTTCGCATCGACGCCTCTGATAAGGCTTTCGCTTGTAGCCCAAAAGTTTCTCATCTTACCGATAAGCCCAGTAATGGATAATCCAGCACCCGGAGTGAGCTTTACTCTCGCTCCGTCGATGGAGTTATCAAATCCGAGCTGTCTATCTTCGTAAGTACGGAAAACCATACCGCTGCCGAATTGTTCGTAGAAGTTACCAGCAGTAACGTCTATCATATCGCCAGAGTAGCGAGCGAATCTATATGGAATGCCACTTCCGGCTAATCTGCGGTCGTAACCGAGCAGGGCATTTGCATAGTTTTCGTATCTGATACCAGCAGTTATAGCACCATTGGTATAATTCAGATTGAAAAAGCCATTGCTTAATAGCTTTTCGGGAACGTTTCCCGCGCCGATGATTGAATCCTTCATATAGTATTGATTATTCATCTCAAAACTACCGCTGAAAGAACCAAGTTCCGATTGAGCCACAGCTCCACTAATAATGAATGGAAGCAAGGCAATAAGTAGAATCTTTCTCATATTATTCCTATATATTTAACAATTAATATCATATTTATTACTGTATATTTAGTTATTTATCTATTCACAAATGTATGAAATGGAAGAGGTTATTCCAATTCGCAAGGGTAATAACCTTATAGCCCAAAGCCACTCCACTTATGATTAGAGTATATCCCGCGAACTTATAAATGTTCTTAATGAAGTGCATAGAAAACCTCTCTTTATTCTTTGCGAAGAGACGAACGATAAGATATAGCCACAGGAAGTTGCCTATGCCAAAGCCAAGGGAGAGGAGTAGGTGGTTAACGGGAGTAGGGGCATAGAAGTGGAAGCTGTCTATCTGCAGGGTAACGAATGCCAATGCCGGTACGAAAGTCGGGCTGGCTATGTTCGCCAATCCCACAGCAAAACCCACCCAGAAAGGTCCCTTTTTGCCGATTTTATCGAGTAAGCCATTCTTCGAGCTGGTGTCCTCGTCCAATTCCTCTGATACTGCTTGCTTCGCCGTGCGGAATTGCATTATTCCATAAATTATGATTGCAATCACTATAAGCATTTGGAATATAAAAAATAAGAACGGGAACTTATCAGTTACGTTGCCTATCATATTTGCAATAGCGGATGTCGCGAATACGGCAAATATGCAGAAAAACATATCCATCAGACCGCTGCCAGCCGAGTAACGAGTCCCTTCTCGTTGCCCGTAGTTCATTGCCATTTTCATTGCCCCAACGGCAACCGGACCCGGCACGAGGGCAAGTACAATTCCAAGCACTATTCCAATCGGTAAAGCTAACAATATAAACCCTATATACAGTTAAAAGAACACAAAATAAATAAATTATTCTTTATTACAAAATAAAATATGAAAATGCCTATATTTTGTCTGCTACTAAGTCCCGCTGTATCAGTCGCTTGCGAATGAATGGCTCCAGCTTAATTGCAATGAAAGCAAAGACTATCCCAGCGAGCACATCCACTCCATAGTGATAGCGCAGATACACAGTAGAGATGATTAATCCCACTCCTACAATGTAGAAATAAGCCGCCCCGCGAGTGCGATATTTGCGCACCAAAAGCATATTCACTAAAGTGAGCATAGTGTGACCGCTGGGCATGCAGTCGCGATTCACTACCTCGGCGGGGTTCGGCACGCCATCGGGAGCGCCACCACCAGCATTGATGAACATACGCGCATAGTCCGTAAGGCAGACGCCGGGCATATCCAGCTCTAAAGTCTTAAAGTCATAGAGAGTGAAGCGCGGACCTATCGCCGGCATAATGAAGTAAAGCAAATAGGACAGCAAAAAGCCGAATATAATAACATTATACAGCTCATAAAGCTCGTCCTTCTTTCCGCTACGATAGAGTATAACCCCGTGAATCATAGGCAGAAAGTAGAAAGACAGATAGCACAGTTGCAGGAACTCAGTAATTATCGGCACGCGGTAGCCATCGAAGAACTTGGACAAATCATTGCCGAATAGCGCCCTGTCCCAATCGATTAGTATCCAGTCGTATATGTGGGGATTCACAGCTCGCAGGTAATCCTGAGTGATGATATACACTCCGTATGTTGCGATGCCAAGCAGAATAAGTCTCAGCATTTGTACGCCTTTAATCTTCACTTTCTCTGCTATTAGTGCCACTATTAAGGCATAGGCAAGTATACCTAAGTTAAATAGCAGAAGAGAAAATGGCTCAGCATAGCTATTCCACGTAAATATGTGTATTATCAGATAGATAAGGCAAACCGCAATTACATAAAATTCGCCTGCCTTCAGGAAATTAATAGACTTTAGTTTACTTATCATTATGCAGAAACTTATAAATTTCTATATAGTCATTAGTACTTAAGTTTTCAGCTCGCTTGGCGAGTAATTCTTCATATTTCTCGGTGAATGCACTCACCTTCTCCGCTGGGATAGAGGATAGATAGGTCTTTAAAGAGTTGCGCAGAGTCTTCCTTCTTTGCGAGAAAGCCGCCTTCACCAACTTCATTATTGGCTTAAATTCCACGCCCTCTGGCAATTCCTTATTGAACTTAATATGCAGGATAGCCGAAGTAACCTTTGGCTTCGGATAGAAGCAATTAGGCGACACATCGAATGCGATGGACGCAGTGGAGATTAAATCCGCAGCAATACCCAGTATGCCATAATCCTTAGAGTTTGGCTTGGAGACCACGCGTTTTGCCACTTCCTTTTGCACCATCAATATCACGCGTTCTATGTGCATATAGCTCTCGAAGAGGAGGAAAAGTATGTCCGCAGAGATGTAATAGGGGATATTCCCAATCACTTTTATCTTGCCATCGCCCGCGATGGCCGCAATAGACACGTTGCGCACGTCATCGCTGATTATAGAGAGTTTCTTATCGGCGAACTTCCTGCTCAGTAGCTCCACCGCCCGCTTATCAAGCTCCACAGCGGTTAGCTCTATGTCGTTCTCGAGAAGGAGAGTGGTCAGCGCTCCCGTTCCGGGACCAATTTCCATTAGCTTTTCGCCGGCTTCGAGCTGCAGTTCATTCACTATCTTTCGGGAGATGTTATTATCAATCAGGAAGTTCTGCCCGAGGGACTTCTTCGGAGCAATTAAATCTATCATACTTACTAAATTCTAAAATAAAAAGTTAAAGCCTATGCCTGTGTAGTCGTCGCGCTCGTTGAAGTACATTCCGTGCATGCTTTTGCCATTATAGCCATAGAATGCAATGTAAATCTGAGTGCTATATGGCGTATTAAACGCAATTCCCGCGTTATAGTTGCTCACTCCGTGGTACTTATCTGCTATACCCACGAGCTTGAAGTCGTAGCCTCCTTTTATGGAAATGCTGTTGCTCAGCTTATGCTCAAAGTCGAAGCCCAGCTGAGGATGAAATAGGGAAAAGTCCTTCGGCTTAGTGGAGTAGAGGAAATTCACACCAGCATATACTCTGAAGTCGCCCAAAGTGGCCATTGCCATAAAATCGGCAAATTCCCGACTATACACGAACGGCAGACGCTTAAAGGTTAAGCTGTCGGCTAAGCCATCGACCAAGTGAGATGAGACATGCGCCACTCGCAGACGATACGCCATCGGCATAGTGCCGAGAGTATCGAAATATGCGCTATTAAGCCCGAAGTAATAATCCGAAGTCTCCACGGGAAACTTAAAATTCCCCGCCGTGCGAAGACGCGTATAGGTGAAGAAATCTGCCCCTATGGTCATCTTATTATCAGCCACGGAAAGGGCGAATAAATCAAAGGAGTTGCCTATATCAAGGCGTAGCTTTTCAGTCTCGAACTGATAATGCGCTCCCACGCTTTCTTCGAATACGGAAGCCACCGGCGGCTTAAATTCAGAAGCTGAAAGCCGGAAAGTCGCCACCGCGAGAGCGAATAATAGGGTAATGAATTTGCTAATGAATTTGCGTGTCATCGTTAATTCTTATATAATATGGATAGTATATCTTGTTCCCAGGATACTTTTGGCAGCCCGCTGATGCGTCCGATTTCTTCTCCCTTGTAATTGATGATTAGGGTAGGCACGGCATCGAAGAAGATTTCATTATATCCATGAATATAGTTTTCCTTATTTGCGCTGTATAGCTGGTATTTCTCTTTTTTCATATTTCCAATTTCGAAAATCTTAAAGATAATCGGCAATTGGCTTTCTGCCATAGTGCTGTGTGTGTTTGTGATAAGCTGCAGGAAGTAATCCCCGTTGTTTATCACATTGCACACGGATTTAGATATCAATATGTCTGCGGATTTAGTATCGATGGCATTATTGTGCCAATGGGATTTCTCCAAGAAGTCTTCCCACAGAATAGCCCCGCTTATGATAGGCGCACTGCTTTTGCTTACTTGCGTCATTTGATAGTCGCTTTTTTGCACATAGACACCGCCCCCACCACTGCAGGAAAGAAGCACGATGCAAGCAAGGAATAGTAGTTTCTTTAGCATATTTGTTGTGTTTAAGAATAAAACTTAATATTCAAATATATAAAATTTTGCGTTATTTACCAAACAAAAAAGGGAAGCCCGAAGAAGGACTTCCCTTAGTTTATGATTATCTAAGTTAGTACTTTGTTACTTTTTAATTACTATTTGCTTAGTAATTGTACTGTTTCCGTCAGTGATAACGATAGAGTAAGTACCGCTTGATAGCATAGTCGCGTCAATGATAGCAGTGTTATTGCCTGGCTCTGCAACTTTGCTGAAGATAGTTTGTACTTTTCTACCATTAATATCGAAGAGTGATACATCTACTCTGTTTCTTTCAGCTATGTTGAAAGTGATAGTAGCATTTGTTTCCACTGGGTTTGGTTGAACTTTGATGATTGAAAGTTCGCCAT
>JBHADY010000254.1:0-5743 GCA_041855325.1 Ignavibacteriota bacterium | reverse complement strand
AGATGAGATTCAGCAGTATGATAAGCAGGGTTACAGCAAGTGCTGTCGCATATACTTCTATGCTGATGCCGCCAGCCACAGGGAAGTTAAACTCAAGCATCACGTCGAAGAATTTTCCTTTTAGCCAAGTGGTCATTCCTACGGCGATGATAGCGATAAGCACATTAACTATGATGAATAGCCCAGCATAGTATTTGGTAATATCGCCCACGCCATAGCCAAGGTAAAGCAGAGTGCGAATGGAATCGCTTTTCTTCGTGATGAGCAATTGAAACGCCAGGGTAAATACCATAAAAGAAAGGAAGATAATGGTAAGCGATAGCCCGCTTAGCACGCTCATCATTATGTTCAGGAGTATGTTCAGCTTGCTGTTTTTCAGCTTTTCCTTATTCGTTTCGTATGAACGATTCTCTAAGAATTTAGGAATTCCCTTATCCGATGGGTCTTTCGCTTCAATTAGTATGCGCGAAGGCGCCGGAGCCACGGTATTAAGCTCTTTGTTCGTATGCTCTAAGAACTTATAAGGCACGAGTATGGTATTGATTCTATCAGTGAAAGCGACTATCTGTCCGACAGTCCTCTTTGATACGCCACGACCATTCAAAGTAAGCTGAAACTTAAGCATACTAATCATATTTGCTGAAATCTGTGGCATATTCTTGCTTAAGGCATAACCGAAGTTATATAGGCTTAAGTAATCGCGTGGCACGGCAATTGGAACGACTGAATCGCCCGGCTGCCACTTCCACAGCTCGCTTGGGATATCCAAGTATTCATCCGGCAGGGACTCAAAGAACATATCCGTATATATGGCAGGCACGCCATAGCCGGGATCCATAAATGCCTTCACCTCGAAGCCGTTTGATATGAAAGGCGAAACGCTCTTCACGAAGCCCTGGGTTTTCAGCTCGCTGAGTTCCCCCTCAGCGAAAGTAGAAGAAGCCATCTTCAGGGCATTCATTCCGGATACTTTCTTGTTGATGATTATGTAATCGGGCTTTATCAGCTCTTCGTTGTCATTCAGCAGGTGCTTAATATCCAAGTAGAATTCCACCGAAGCCAATAGCAGAGCCAGACCTATGATAGAACCAAAAATGGCGAACGCAAATTGCGACACTCCGCCTTCTTTGAATAATATGGGATAAAACTCATTCTTTCTCATTCTGCCACCAATTCTTTCTTCCGCAATGTAAATCTCATACTTTGCTAATTATAAGTTAAGTGTGATATCGTAATTCCCGCCGTAATCCGAGCCGAGAGTGGTTAATATGAAACCGGAACCCCGCTTGTCGCACTCTTCGCAGATGAGGGAGAGGCAATTCGCTGCGTTGTCCATATCCAAGTGAGAGAATGGTTCATCTAAGAGGAGGAAATCGAATGGCTGGCACAGAGCGCGAATAAGAGCCAAACGCTGACGCTGACCAAAGGAGAGAATGTCAGCTGGACGTTCCATAAGCGGAAGCACGCCAAGTCGCTCTGCGAAGCCGTAAATTTCTTCCTTAGTGTAGCGATGAGTGATTTTATTCTTAATCTCTATATTCTCGAATGCAGTAAGCTCAGGGAAGAGTTTAAGTCCTTGAAATACAATGGAGATATGCTCGCGTCGTAGCTTTTTAATTTCGCGGGGACTTAGCGATAGCACATTTTTATCATCTATAGTAACTGTTCCGTTATAGTCGCGACGAATGGCATAGATGATGGAGAGGAAAGTAGTCTTTCCCGTGCCAGAGGGCGCTTTCACTAAGTATTTATTGCGGGAGTCGAATTCTATATCCCTATCCCAAATCAAGGAGTTGCTGTAATTCAACTCCTTGATAGGATGCGGGAGAACTTTATTGAATTTTACAATCATAATGCCTATTGCTCAGTGTTAGAATGATTGTTTAAGTTAATCTTTCGTAGATTAGAAGTCGCGTAGCTTAGCGTTAAATTGCTTTTCTACTGCTGCGATGATAGCCTTAATTGAATCATCTACTTCTTGGTCTGTAAGTGTTTTGTCCGGAGCGAGATAAGTAAGAGCGAAAGCTATGTATTTGTTCTCTAAGCCGATTTTTTCGCCAACGAAGATATCGAATATCTCTATTTCGTTTAGATACTTACCGCCTACTTTTGCGATAGCCGCGCGAACTGGTTCTGCTTCGGTAGCCTTTGGCAGGATGAAGCCCACATCTCGCTTAACAGCAGGGAATTGAGACACACCTAAGTACTTGCTTTGGCTTAACTTAGCTGTATATACCGCTTCTCTCTTTAATGTGATGAGATAAACTGGTTTTTCAATACCGAACTGCTTAAGTAGCTTTTTGGATACCTCGCCGAACTTACCTTCTGGTTTGCCGCGGAAGTGAATAGTCAGTGCGTTCGCAGAGAAGATGTCCTTCAAATAGTCATCTTTCTTGAATTTCACGCTTGTGATGCCGAATTTATCGATGAAATCTTCCAGCACGCCCTTAATATCGTAGTAATCGACTTGGCGTTCTTTGTCGTTCCAGTCGAATGGAGCAATGCTACCAGATAGAGCGATGACAATTTCTTCATTTTCGTTGAAGTAGCTGGATTCTTTACCGTCTTTATCTGTGGATTTCTTCAACTCGAAGTTCTTGCCGATTTCGAATATGTGTAGGTTAGTATTTCCGTGTCTAATATTGCGTTCTATAGTCTTCAGAATTGAAGGAATTAGCGACGGACGCATCACGGACATTTCCTCGCCGAGTGGGTTCGATAGCACCACGCATTCATCTGCGAATAGCTTAGCAGAAGTTGGATCAATTATATTTTGAGTTAGCACTTCAGTAAAGCCATTTTGCACCAAGTAGTTACGCACTTTTGCACGCATCTTTGGCATAAGCAATTGAGAATTGGATAAGCTATTAGAGAAGTTAATATTTGTGCTAAATTCTGGCTGTATGTTATCGTAGTTATACATAATAGCCACTTCTTCGATTAAGTCCACTTCGTAAGCTATATCCACTCTGTAAGTAGGCACTTTCACGCGGATTTTCTCAGCATCTTGAGCTACTATTTCGAACTCAAGGGACTTCATAATGTCTATTATTCTCTCTGGAGTTACGTCAATACCGATGAGCTTATTCGCCTTTTCGAAGCGCATTTCTACTTCATTTGCCTTAAAGTTTGCGTCTTGCAGATCAATCGCACTGCTTGCCACTTTTCCGCCACAGATTTGATTAATCAGCGAAGCAGCGTATTCAGCAGCGTATGGCACTGCGGAGTAATCCACGCCACGCTCGAAGCGATATGAAGCATCAGTGGATAGACCCACCTTCTTCGCTGTGCGTCGTACGGATTGAGGATTAAAATAAGCTGATTCTATCAGTATATTTTGTGTATTATCGTCTATTTCGGAGTTCGCTCCGCCCATCACGCCGGCGATGGCAATAGAACGCTCGCCGTCGCAAATCATCAGCATAGAAGAGTCAAGCTGGCGTTCTTTATCGTTAAGTGGAGTGAATTTCTCGCCATCTCGAGCAGTCTTAATGATAACCTTGCCACCTTTAATCTTGTCAAGATCGAAAGCGTGCAATGGTTGACCAGTTTCATACATTACATAATTAGTAACATCCACTACTGCATTCACAGGACGCAGACCAAGCATCTTAATCTTATTCTGCAACCAATCTGGCGATGCCTGCTGCTTAATGCCCTTAATCACCAAGCCCACATAGCGACTGCACAGCTCTTCGCTCTGCACTTCGATAGATACGTCCTTGCTGGAGTCTTCGCCAGTTCTTTCGAGGGTGAATGTCGGTCTATTGAACTTCTCGTTCTTATATGCAGCAATTAACCTTGCAATACCGAAGTGATTTAAGCAATCCGGACGGTTAGGAGTAACGCTGATTTCGAGGATTACATCATCAATATTGCAGAATTCAGTCAGTGGCTGACCAACCTGTGCATCTGATGGAAGCACCCAAATTCCGCCAGTGTCTTCGCCTAAGTCCAGCTCGGACTGAGAGCAAATCATACCTTCGGATTCAATACCTCTAATCTTTCTCTTTTCTATTTTAAAGCCACCATTGGGAACGATAGCCCCAGTGGAAGCATACATAATCTTTTGTCCAGCAGCTACGTTAGGCGCTCCGCAAACCACGGTCTTTTGTCCCACGCCGAAGTTCACTTCGCAAAGGGAGAGTTTATCTGCCTGCGGGTGAGCTTCTTTGCTTAGCACTTCGCCCACGTAAAAGTTATTATATTTTTCCTTATAATTGATGATTGCTTCTACTTCAATCCCCATCATAGTAAGTATATTATCAAGTTCCGATGGGGTATAGTCAAAATCGATAAGTTCTTTTAATCTATTGTAAGATATTAACATATATGTATGTGTATGAATTTAATTGTACAATTGTCTTTATTTAGCAGTTAGCATATATATAAGTACTATATACTACTATGAGTTATTCATTTTCTTGCTTTTCATTTTGTTTGCCTTTTCGCTCTTTTGCTCAAGCTCTGCGTAGAACTCTGGGTTTTCGGCTTGCACCTTCTTTTTGAAGTCATTATCCACACTTAAGAGGTCGAATAGGTATTTAGCAGCGGAGTCGAAATCGGATTCCATTAGGTAGCTCTTAGCCATTAAATGCACAGCAGCAGAGTGAGCTGGGTGCTTTTCCAATATTGCGGAGAGCAGCTCGCGAGCATCGTTCAGCTTGCCTAATTCAATGTAGATAACAGCGAGATCCATCATAGCTGGGAGTTTATCCGGGTTAAGCTGAATTGCACGCCTAAAGGCATATATGGCTCTGTCATATCTATTCAATCTGCCGAGTAAATTACCATAAGCATAGAAATAATCCGAGTTTATAGGATCTATGTTTATAGCTTTTTCTATGTCTAAGATAGCCTCTTCATACTTGCCCATAGCTTCATAGCAGAAGCAGCGAGCATAATACGGCACAGCTGTATCTAATACCGTGCTATACTTATTAATTATTAGGGTGAAGATGTTAATCGCAGACTCAAAATTCCCGCTATCAGCGAGTACTAAAGCTAAGTTAGAGGCGTATTCTAAGTTATTCGGGTCTATATCATAAGCCCAAGCGAATTCTTCTGTCGCCATTGTAAGCCTGCCCATTTCAGCGTAAATCTCGCCAAGAAGGAAGTGAGCATTCAGCAAAGAGCCTTCTATGGCTATTGATGTCTTAAGCGATTCAATTGCTTGGAACTTATGTCCGGCGTGGTTTTGCGCCATTCCGAGGTTATACCAAATTAGTGCATCGTCCGGGGTCTCGTCTATCGCTTTTTTAAAGTAGTAAATAGCTTTCTCGTACTTCTTTATGGACTGATAACAGAAGGCAATATCATCGAATAGGGGATATTCCGTGCAGCCCATCTCAATGAGCTTTTCCAATAAATTAATCGCCTCTATATAACGATAAGTATATTGCAAAATATAGGCTTTATTGTATAGTGCGAGTTCATTATCCGGCTCTTTTTCGAGTATTTCATCAAGCATAGAAATAGCCATGCTATTATTTCCGGACATAGAGTAATTTATCGCCTTTTGAACGATAATATCACTATCCAGCGGGTCTAATTCCAAAGCTCTATCATAGCAGATAGTCGCTTCTTCATAGTCGCTATAGCTGCTATAAACCACGCCTAAGGCATACCAAGCTTCGGGTGAGTCTGGTTCTATATCAAGCCAAAGGTTAGCGAATCTCAGTGCGAGATAGGAATCCGTTTCCTCCATTAAGTGGAAGATAAGCGCCTCTAAAATATCGAGGTT
>JBHADY010000253.1:0-6209 GCA_041855325.1 Ignavibacteriota bacterium | reverse complement strand
TACCTGCTTTTAATCTTTCAGTAAAAGCAGGAGTAGCGAGGAATGAATAATAATCATCATATTCCTGTAACTTGCTTAATCCCAATATCTTAAAGAGAGTAAATAACAGCTCCATATCGCTAAAGGAAGATGGATTAAGTGGATTCACCACCGCCTGCTGAACGGCATATTCTCCGAAGGCACTTTCGCCATCCGCCCAGCTCTCCAAGAAGTGAGATTTTGGTATATTCAGCTTCACAGCTTTATCATACTTAAACGAGAGATTAATGCAATCTCCCTTAGCAGATAAGCCTAACTTACTTATATTATATGTATTTATAAGAAGGTTATCGCTTAGCATAGCTTTAAGTTTATCCCTATTCTCCAAGTGCGAATGAATATGCGATAAGCTATCAAATCCCGCTAAAGCATTGTAATAATTAAGCTTATCTATTGTATCTACATAGTAGTTTTTTCCATTTCCTATCTCGCGTAAGTTCTTATCAATAAAGTAGATATCAGGATACTCCTCACGAATGAGTGCAATAAGCCTATTCAGAGCGGGGGAATTTCTATTCTCAAGGAGAATATAGCGTCTACCGGCGGATAATCCAGCCTCTATCATCTCGCAAGCGTGATTAATCGCATCTTCGCGGCTTACTTCCTTGCCATTATACTTAGCTTTCCAGAAACGATGAGAGTTATACAAGTTATAAATATCGCCAAGGATATGCGTATCTAAATAGCTGGTATATAAGTTACTTGCATCATTACAGCTTAACTCCTGCGGAAGTATCTGTATTGGCTTATGCTCGAATACCTTAACTAACAGTTTATACAGCCCATTCTCGCTCGGGATATAAGTTTTATAGTAGTCATAGCCGGAAGATTCATATTTCAATAAGTGATCCACAGCGGGAAAAATCTCCAGCTCTGGACGCTTGCAAGACATTGCAATTCCTGCACTTAGCACACTTAATTGATATATGAAACTTCGTCTATTCATTCTTTCTTGTTTATTAATGATGGCACGCAGAACAATTCTCCGGTCCTCTGCCGGGGATTTGTGGCACAGGAACAATGCTGTCGCCCGCAACTTTCTTATTCATCAGTTTGCCAAAACAAGGATTAGTAATCGACTTTCCACTCTGGAAAGTAGGCTTATCAGTTAGGGAGAAAATCCCGCTAACTTCCCGAGTCTGGATTATGTGTAAATCGGGATTCCTATGGCAGTCCAGACACCACTTCATCGTGAAGCGGGTCATTTGTTTGTTCGAGTCCAAGAGTTCCACATTTCCGTGGCAAGAGGCGCAGTCCACTCCCTTCATTATATGTTGCTTATGCGAGAAGTGAACATAATCCGGTAACTTATTGATTTTCTTCCAAGTTAGCACAGAGTCATTATCCGAGCTAAAGTTCAGCGGGGCTATTCCCTCTGCCTCGTTTCTAAAGGCTATGTGGCAAGTCATACAGGTCTGAGTAGATGGTATATTCGCAAAGTCCTTGCTCACGGCATCATAATGGCAATAAGTGCATTTCAGCCCAAGACTATCAATATGCGTTTTATGAGAGAACGGGACGGGTTGCGTCGGCTCGAAATTCAGATTAGAGATAGAATAATCAAAAGCATAGAATAGCGACAGAGCCATAATCCCCAACCAAATGGCAGAGAGCACGAGTCGTCTTTTAATATTATAATCTCTATTCTTTTGCACTTTAAGCTATATCCTAATCTTTCTATTGGCGGACGAAATCACTCAGTCCGCATACTTGCAAAATTACAAAAAAAATAAGCTAATGCGAAATAATAAGCACTAAAAGTTAAAAAGAAAGCCTCTTCCTTTGCGCTAGAAAGAGGCTCCCAATTATTTCACTTATAATGCTTATTTAATATTAGCATTAATTGTGTTCCATTTGTCGCGTTCAGGCAAGATACCAAGTTTAATAACTTCGTCAACCATAGCTGTTAAGTGCTTGTAGCTAGCTCTTAGTTCGTTCATTTCAGCTTCAGTACCTTTTAGTTCGCCGTAAGAAACGCCGTTTTTGTCCATAGTAGTTTCCATAGCCATCATAATGTGGTTAAATTCGCCATTATTCACATAGCAACCAGCTGGCCAACGGAAAGCTTCGCCACCCATAGCTGCGCGAATCATTTCGATAGAAATGTAAGCTGGGCTTTGGAATGAAGAGCGACCGCGTAATTTAATAATATTAGCGCCACCTTGGATAACGCGTTTTTTAAGAGCAGCCCAATCGTCATTTGATAATTTATCGGTGCCGATAAGGTCTACTAATGGAGTACCATCAACTTTAGCAGTAGAAGCAAATACAGCCATAGATTCGCCGTGTCCGCCATAAGTACGAGTATTAGTTACTTTGCTTTGTTCTACGCCGAAGTGTTTAGCTAATTCGCTTTGAAGGCGAGTGCTGTCCAAACCAGCAAGTGTAGTAACTTGGCTTGGTTTTAATCCACTGTGGAGGAGAGCCACTAAACCAGTGATATCAGCTGGGTTAAAGATAACAACAACGTGTTTTACGTCTGGGCAATATGCTTTAATGTCTTTGCCTAATTGCTCAGCGATTTCGCAGTTACCTTTTAATAAGTCTTCGCGAGTCATACCGTCTTTACGAGGAGCGCCACCGGAAGAAACGATGTATTTCGCACCAGTGAAAGCTTCTTTAATATCAGTAGTGAAAGTGATGTTTACACCTTCGAAACCGCAGTGGCGAATTTCTTCAGCTACACCTTCCAGACCCAATGCGAATGGATCGTATAAGCAAATATTTGGAGTAAGGCGCATCATAGCTGCTGTTTGCACCATATTAGAACCGATCATTCCAGCTGCACCGGAAATAACTAATTTTTCGTTTGTTAGGAAACTCATAATTTTTTCTTTTTTTTAGTGAATAATCTATTTATTTAAGTATTTACAAACTTAGTGATTTTAATTCAAAAAGAAAAACAAATTATCAATATTGTGTGAAATTCTTGAATATATCGAAGAAGCAGTACAAATAACTTAAGATTACTAATACACTACTTTTTGCGACGCGGGTCCGGCTGGCTATTTGCCATCCAATCGTCCTTGTGCTGAAGGAAATACTCTTTCGCAGCATCATATTCATTAGGTATAATGCCATCTAAGATCGCCTCTTCGATAGCCGTCTTAATATCACCAACTAAGCGACACGGCGGGATTTGGCAGATTTCCATAATCTCTTCCCCACGCACTGGCGACTGGAATTCACGCAGTTTATCCTTCTCCTGCACTTCAATTACCTTTCGGCGGACTATCTCGTAGTTATTGAAGTACTTCTCGGAGAAAGTTGGGTTATTCGTCGTGATGTCAGCTTTGCAGAGTGTGAATAAATCATCTAAGGCTTCTCCTGCGGAGAAGGCTAAACGTCTTATGGCAGAGTCGCTTACCTCGTCGCTTACGAGTACCATAGGTCTTTGGTGCAGGCGCACTAACTTCTCTACGTATTCTATATGCTCGAAAGGCAGTTTCATTCGTTTAAAGATGTTCTTCACCCAGCGGGCGCCCACTTCCTCGTGTCCGTAGAAGCTCCAGCCTGTACCTTGCACGAATTGCTTAGTCTTTGGCTTTGCTATGTCGTGCAGGAGAGCCGCAAATCGCAACCATACGTTATCGCTCTTATCAGCAACGCCATCAAGCACCTGCAAGGTATGATAAAAAACATCTTTGTGATTATACTCCTTGCCGTCTTGCACTACTTTTTCCACGCCCTTGAGCCTGCTAACTTCAGGGAAAATATACTCCAGAATACCCATTTCATCGAGTATTTTAATGCCTATGCTTGGCTTCGGCGATGCCAATATCTTCATAAATTCATCGCTTATTCTCTCTACGGAGATTATCTCAATCCTGCTGGCTATGCGCTTAGCTGCGACGATTAGCTCTGGCACTATATTGAACTTCAGCTGAGAGGCGAATCGTGCTGCGCGCATAATGCGTAGCGGGTCATCGGAAAAGGTGATTTCCGGGTCAAGCGGTGTGATTATCCTTTTCGCTTCTAAGTCTTTGATGCCACCGAACACGTCCAATACCCTGCCGAAAGTGATTTCATTTATGCTTGCAGCAAGTGTATTAATGGTGAAGTCGCGTCTTTTTATGTCGTCGTATAGGCTACCTTCGGTAACTATTGGGTTGCGGCTTTCGGGTATGTATGCTTCTTTGCGTGTGCCGACGAACTCGCACTGAGTCTCACCTATATGCACCATAGCCGTGCGGAAACGACCAAAAAGAATGGGGTGAGTCCTATAATGCTTAGCTACAATCTCTGCGAACTGCAGGCAATCGCCCTCCACGGTGAAATCGAAGTCATTCAGCGGACGCCCGAGCAAATAATCTCGCACGTATCCGCCGATTATATAAACTTGATAGTTGTGTTTATCAGCAATTTTCCCAATTTCTCGTATTATAGGATGATCTATCTTAACTTCTAAGTTTTCTACGTAATACTTAGTTAAATCTATATCATTATTATTTACAGCTAAATTATTAGTATTTAAAGATTTTTCAATATTTATAGATCTAATAGTATTAGAAGATTTATGTAAATTATCGTTTTTATTCAATTCCAAAGTATTTATTTCATTATTAAGTGTTTATTCTTCGATTACGACAGCTTCGAAAATGTATATTTCGCAGTCGTATTCGGTAATTGCCGTGTGCGGTAAGCCAGCTTTATAGCATATATTAACGAGATATTCGATTAAGTCCCAGCCTTGCTCCACTGGTACTTGCGGGAGGAATAGCCCAGAGTTCCTGCCCTTGCGAATATACAAGCCGTGTTTTCCTATCTTTATCTCATTTACGTCCACTATTTTCTTAAAGCGAGAAAGCACGGTTACGTCATATTTCAGTTCGCCGAGCTCGCCTGGGGTTACTGCTCCGAAGCGACTATCCTCAGTAGATGCCATCTGAGCGGTGGAGATAATCTCGTCCCGCAGGTTCTGCGAACCAATAATATGCCCCATACAAGCGCGAAGCTCGAACTGCCCAGCAGCATTCTTCTTGTTGATGGTAACGAATGCCGGGAACTCCTCTGTGAATACATCACCGAGGGAATTTTCATCTATTGAATGATTTACTTTAGCAATATTTGCTTCTACGCTTTTGCGAGCCAAGTTAAGTATATTAGCTCTATCCTTCTCGTTGAAAGTTGGGAGCAGCTCCTGCCTATCAGTGCCATCATTGCCTACTATTCCGCTAAAGTAGCCCACCACGCTTTTATTGTCTATCTTCGTGTATTTGCAGTCTGCAGAAGTGCATTGATATAGCGATTTAGACTTATTAGCGCCCAAGAGTTCGCATACTTGCATCATCACAGCCATAGGTCCTGCACCGCAGGCTTCCCACGATTCCATAGCACAATTTAGCTGCATTTTGAAGTAATCATAGCTATCGAATGCACGCACCAAAGCCGAGTCCATAGCCAGAGCTTGCTCTTCATTGTGGAAGTGAGATAAATCAGTCGAAGCGACGAGCAGCACGTGCTTTCCGCTTTCGCTAATCACCTCTGCCAAGCGGCGAACCAATCTGTGCGTCGAGAGGAAATCCTGCGAACCCATAACAATAGGCACTACGGGCAAATCCGGTTGAACATACTGTAGGAAGGGCAATTGCACCTCTAAGGCGTGCTCGCCACCATCGCGGGTAAGTTCGTGTCCTTTTTTGGACAGAACTATGTTTTTTCCATCGGGAATGAGCGCCGCGAAGCTCTTATCCACCTTCACTAAGCCAAGCGGAGTTTGATATGCGTCTCCATCGAAAACGGCAGCACCTTCGAAGTACTCCCTATGCGAAGGAGAGATGACTATCGCTAAGTCGAACTTCTTATCCCTCACCTGATAATATGCCTTAGCCGCTGTCTCTCCGCTGAAGATATAGCCCGCGTGAGGAGCGACTATACCCATAATATGCTTGATAGAATGCTCATCATTCAGAGATTTATCCGCCCTGCAAGCAGAGAAAAAGCTATCCAGCATACTGCGAAGTTCCGAAGCAGCCTGCGGATAAAAAGAACCCGCCACCGCCTGAGGTCTAATATCTTGTCTTTGGGTATCTTGGCTCATAGAATTATAGCTCATTAATATGATTAATAGAAGGATTAGCACCATAAGATTAATACTAAATCTTAGTGCTTAATAGCCTTTATATTATTGTCTTCATCGACGAGGACAACAGTAGGCTTATAGCCTTTTA